>CAZKCX010000084.1:0-14469 GCA_964550865.1 uncultured Planctomycetales bacterium | reverse complement strand
GAGGACTGCGGCCTGCTGCTGGACTATTCCAAGAATCGCACGACGGCCGAGACGCTGAGGCGACTGATCGAGCTGGCCCGGACGGTCGATCTGCCTGCAGCAATCGAACGCATGTTCACCGGCGAGAAGATCAACGTGACGGAGGATCGCGCCGTCCTGCACGTCGCGTTGCGGAACCGATCGGGCGATCCGATCCTCGTCGACGGCGAGGACGTCATGCCCGAGGTGGAGGCCGTGCTCAAGAAGATGAGCGACTTCGCCGAGCGGGTCCGCAGCGGCGCGTGGAAGGGGCACACCGGCCTGCCCATCCGCAACATCATCAACGTGGGGATCGGCGGGTCGGACCTCGGACCCGTGATGGCCTACGAGGCCCTCAAGCCCTACGCCGACCGGCGGTTCACCGTCCGCTTCGTCAGCAACATCGACGGCACGCACCTGGCCGAGGCCACGCGCGACATCGACCCGGCCGAGACGCTGTTCATCATCGCGAGCAAGACCTTCACCACGCTGGAGACGATGACGAACGCGCAGTCCGCGCGGGAGTGGCTGCTGGCGTCGTTGAAGGACGAGGCCTCGGTTTCCAAGCACTTCGTCGCGCTCTCGACGAACGCCCAGGGCGTGGCGGAGTTCGGGATCGACGCCGAGGCGAACATGTTCGAGTTTTGGGATTGGGTCGGCGGGCGGTACAGCCTGCCGTCGGCGATCGGGTTGTCGCTGATGATCGCCATCGGGCCGGACAACTTCCGCCGGATGCTCGACGGCTACCATCAGATGGACCGCCACTTCCGCAACACACCGCTCGAGCGGAATATGCCCGTGATCCTCGGGCTGCTGGGGGTCTGGTACAACAATTTTTTCGGGGCGGCGAGCCACGCCATCTTGCCGTACGATCAGTATCTCAGTCGGTTCCCGGCGTACTTTCAGCAGGGGGACATGGAGTCGAACGGCAAGTCGACGCGGCGCGGCGGCGAGCCGGTGGAGTGGGAGACGGGGCCCATCATCTGGGGCGAGCCGGGTACGAACGGACAGCACGCGTTTTATCAGCTTCTGCACCAGGGCACGAAGCTCGTGCCGGCGGACTTCATCGCCTTTGCGCGGAGTCACAATCCCATCGGCGATCATCACGTCAAGCTGATGGCGAACGTCTTCGCGCAGACCGAGGCGCTCGCGTTCGGCAAGACGCCCGAGGAGGTCCGGGCCGAGGGCGTGCCGGAGGCGCTGGTTCCGCACAAGGTCTTCGAGGGGAATCGGCCGACGAATACGATCCTGGCCGAGGAGCTGGACCCCGAGACGTTGGGGAGGCTGATCGCTTTGTACGAGCACAAGATCTTCGTGCAGGGGATTGTGTGGGACATCAACAGCTTCGATCAGATGGGGGTGGAGCTGGGCAAGGTGCTGGCCAAGAAGATCCAGCCCGAGCTGGAGTCCGGCGCGGCGGACGCGCTGGCTCACGACGGCTCGACGAATCAGCTCATCCGGTGGTTCCGTCGTCACGCGCGGTAGGGACGCTGCACCGTGCATTCAGAGCCGGCCTGTCCTCAGGCCGGTCGGTTTTGCCTGGGGGAAATGGATGGACCGGGTCGAGGACGACCCGGCTCGGTAACGGCTCAACGCAAGCGGCCCTGAGGAGTGCGTAGGCGGCGGTTTCACGCCCTTGGGTTCTCGACCCGGCTGGACTTCCATTTCACGACGTCTCGACGAAGGCCTGGAGGAGAGTCGCCTTGGTCTTCGGGCCGGGCGATCGTCCCGTCACCGCATCGAGCAGTTTGATGTCGAGGCGGCCTCGCCTTCGCTCGAAGTAGTAGACCCAGAACGGATACCCGACGACATCGGACTCGAGGACGTCTCCGAGCCTCGGCGCGCTGCCCCAGCCGGAGCCGCGGAGGATGGCCGTCGTGAGCTGCGTGCGGGCGATCTCGACCGCCTGGCCGCGGTCGATCTTGAAGACGAAGTCGGCGGCGGAATCGTTCAGGGGACGTGTCGCGCTTTCGTTGTCTTCGTCCATGTTTCTTGCTGGACGTTGCGAATGAGTCTCACCCGAATATGAACCACAAGAGTGTGGCCCAGCGGTGCGGTCTGGCTCACCACAAGCGGCCTTCGACTGGGGAATCTCACCCTCCACGGTCGAGGGCGACCGTGCCACATCATTCGATTCCTGTTGCTGGAGGCATAGCGCCGACGGGTCGACGATGGAGAACTGCCCGTCCCGGGCGCTCACCAGCACCCGCACATCGCCGTCTTGGTCCCGACGTCGGACCTCGAAGCGGATCAGCCAGTGCGGCAACCAGACGATCTCGAGATGCGGCAGCGGGCGACGGAACAGACTGTTGTTCGACGCGGATCTCTTGCGGGACAGTAAGCAGGAAAGGATGCCGGCGCCGCGCCGCCAGAGCGCCCGAACGCGCTTGAAGCGTTGGCGTTCGAGCCGCTCGCGTGCCGTGCTCGCGTCGATGGCCGGTGTCAGGCGGCTCACCCCGGTGCGTCCTAGGAGGAATCGGAGGCGGGTTTGCTGAGGCGGCGGCCGATGTAGACCGTCAGGCCGCCGATGATCAGCAGCAGCACGCCCGCTATGGCCCCGACGATCAGCCCCATTTGGTGCTCGTGCTCGAGGACGACGCCGATGAGGACCAGCACCGCTAGGAGCATGAAGAACCCGCCGATGATCGTCAACGCCTCGGAATCCCGCCGTCGGTGCGAGGCGGCGTCCTGTCCGCTGAACTGCGGGGCGTCTTCGTCGCCGGTGGCGTATTCCAGGAGGGTCGACTTGTCTTTGTCATCCGACATCGTTGGTTCCCAGCGAGGCCCGAGTCCGCACGGCGGTTCGCGATACCGCAACCGTACGCCTAAGCTGCCCTATGCAGAGCTCGAACAGTGCGTTTGATGAACTTGCCTCCGGGTGGCCCATGGCCTTGGCCGTGGAGGCCCATCGCTCGCGCGATGGGGACGCGAATTCCTGGTCGAATTCGTGTCCCCCACCTCTCCCTCGACAATGCTCGGGACAAGTGAAGCGGTGGGCCACCCAAGCTTTGGTAAATGTCCAAGCATCTCTGCACCGAGCTCAGAACGTCAGGTAGATAATGATATACGGCAGCAGGACCAACCAGGTCCAGATCCGCAGGTCCCGCCATTTCGCCTGGTCCGGCGCGCCGAGGTAGACGTACTCCCGCTTCAACGTCGAGACCCACAGGCCGACGATCACGAACAGCCCCACCGCGCAGAGCTTGCTGACCCACATCGGCAGCGCGTCGATCCACACGTCGAGCGGCGTGAGCACGGCGTGGAGGTGCGGCGCGACGTTCGTATTCATCCAATCGCTGAAGGCCTTCCACATGGTGCTAGGCTCCGTTGACGCGATCCCGCAGGGCCGACTGCACGGATTCGTCTTTCATGACCTGGCTGAACACCAACCCGCGGGTCTTCTCCTCCGGGTCGAGCGGCGTGAGCAGGCTGACCACGACCGTGACGATCATCGAGAACACCCACGACCAGAATGAGACGAACAGGAAGGGGTCGTCCGAGGGGAAGATCGCATCGCCCATGACGGTCAGGCACGTCGTCACCCCCACGCCGAGCACGAGCCCGGCCAGCGCGCCCCATTGCGTGGTGCGTCGCCACAAGATCCCCAGCAGCAAGATCGCCAGCGTCGGCCCCTGGATCAAGGATAGCATCGTCTGGATGGCCACGTAAATCGTCTCGAACCGCTCGATGATCGGCGCGAAGAACCCCGCCCAGATGATCAGAGCGGCCGTCAGCAGCCGCCCGACGATGAGGCCGTGCCGCTGCGGCAGCGCCTTCTCCTTTACGAAATGGTAGATCTTGCCGTACACGTCGGACATGAACATCGTCGAGCAGGAGTTCAGGTACGAGTCGACGCTGGACATCAACGCGGCGAAGAATGCGGCGAACATCAGGCCTTTTAGCCCGGC
Organism: uncultured Planctomycetales bacterium; assembly: GCA_964550865.1. Classification (GTDB taxonomy): domain Bacteria; phylum Planctomycetota; class Phycisphaerae; order UBA1845; family JAFGLZ01; genus JAFGLZ01. The sequence goes on along the minus strand of CAZKCX010000084.1, from coordinate 10,543 downwards.
GGGCAGCACGTCGCGAACGAGCATGGGGACGGCCTCGTCCGCCTTCTCCAGCGGGGGGTAGATCGCCAGGGCGGCCATGCCGGGGATCATCACCAGCACGGGGATGAACAGCTTGAGGAAACCGGCGAACAGCATGCCGGCCTTGGCGTCCCATTCGCTGCGGGCGCCCAGCGCCCGCTGGACCACCGCCTGGTTGCCGACGAAATACGCCGTGGACAAGACGATGCCCAGGCCGAAGACGATCCCCGTCCATGGATAGGGCGTGTCGGCCGTGTGCGGCAGGAGCAGGTCGAAGTGGTGCTGGTATTGCGGGCCCAACTCGCCGACCTTCGTCACCAGCCCGCCCCATCCGCCGGCGTGGCTGAAGGACAGGACCAGCAGCGCGCCCGCCCCGACGAACATGACCACCATCTGGATGACGTCGGTCATCACGACGGCCGCCAGACCGCCCGAGACGGTGTAGATGCCGACGATGATCACCGTGGTCCAGATCGATCGCGTGGTGCTCCAGCCGAGGACGGTGTTCATCATGACGGCCGTCACCCAGAGCATGACGCCCAACATCGACACGAGGAACCCCAGCCAGAGAACGGCCTCGATGATTTGGACGGCGGAGTTATACCGCTTGCCGAGGAACTCCGGGATCGTGTAGACGCCCGCACGCCAGTAGTAAGGGATGAAGATCATAGCCGCGATGGCCGCGGCCGGCAGCGAGCCGATCCAATCGAAGTTGGCCTGGGCGATGCCGTACTGGTATGCCCCGCCCGCACCGGAGACGAAGTCGACCGCGCCGATGTCGCTGACGACGATCGACATGCCGATCGCCCAGAAGGGCAGGGCCTTGCCGGCCAGAAAGAAGTCGCCCGCCGACTGCACGTACTTCGCGAAATACGTGCCGATGACGAGCACGCCCAGCATGTACGTGACGACGATGACGTAGTCGATGGTGGCCAGGCCGGAGTCCTGGAACGCCTCCGCGGCGGCGGCAAGGATGGGCATCTCCGTCATCGCAACCCCACAGATCGAAACCGTGGTGAGCTTGGGTTTGCACTTCTCGACGAGTGCGAGGTGGGGCGACGATATCAGATGGGCCGGTGAGAATCAAGCGGGGCTGCAGCGATCCGATTCGCAGCCGGCCCGTCGACCGGGGAGGCGGAGTCGATACCGGGCGAAGACACGGTAGAACGCGTCCGCAAGAGGACGCAGCACGGGCCAGGTCGTCGGCGCGAGGAGCCAGCCGTATCCGACGGCCGCATACGCCCGACGGAAGACCTCCACGCCGGTGACGATGCGTCCGTCGGGCAGCACGCCATGGATCTGCCCCATCAGCTCGTCCAGGTTCCGGCCGTAGTGCGTCGGGTCGAAGTCCCGCGCGGTAATGTCCTCCATCGCGATGTAGCCCCGGTCGTCGTCCAGCCGGCGCAAGAGGTCTGCTTCCCTCCTGCACAGGGGGCATTCACCGTCGATGAGGATCTTGATGTGCCAGCGCGGTTCCATGGTTCCGCCTCTTGCATTGGGAGCAATCGTGCAGCCTACAGGTGAGATGCCTCACGTTGGGTGTCGCTTCGCACGCTCGCTTGTGGATCGACCGTCGCAAGGCTTGGCTACCCGGGGGAGGTGGCTGAGTAGACGGAAGAAATCGGGTGGCCCACCGCTTTAGCGGTGGGTTCGCGAATGGATGCGAGGGGGATTCGGGTCCTCATCGCGCGACCGATGGCCCCCCGACGACTCAAGCCGTGCGCCACCCACGGAGAGGTGGCTCTTTCGGGAAGGAGTCGCCCGGCCGCACCGACTGGCTTCCAGTGTCGGCAGCTTACGGATACAACCGGCCCAGGAGCCGGGGGAAGGGGATCGTCTCGCGGACGTGCTTGAGCCCGCAGATCCAGGCGAGGGTTCGCTCGACGCCGAGCCCGAACCCGCCGTGCGGAACGCTGCCGTACCGACGCAGGTCGAGATACCACTCGTACGGCTCGCGGGGTAGCCCCTCCTCCTCGATGCGTTGCACGAGCGTGTCGTAATCGTCTTCGCGCTGCGATCCACCGATGATCTCGCCGTAGCCCTCCGGGGCGAGCAGATCGAAGTTATTGACCACGCGGGGGTCCTCGCGATTGACGTACATGTAGAAGGCCTTGGCCGCTTTCGGATAGTGCGTTACGAACGTCGGTTGGGCGTGCAGACGGCTGATGATCGTCTCGTCCGAGCCGCCCAGGTCGCTGCCCCACTCGAATTCGCGGGCCAGCTCGATGTGGTGCGGGATGTTGCCGATCTCCTCGACGAGCTCGGCGTGCTTTTCCCGTGCGGCCGCGATTTCCTGTGCGAGCTTCTCGACCTTCCACTTCTTCATGCCGGGCCGGCCCCGCTCGACCTCCTTACGATCGATCTCGGCCGCAAGCTCGTCCGCACGGGCCTGCTTGGCCTCGAGCGTGCTGCGGAGGAATCGCTCCGCCTCGTCGCTGCGGAGGGTCTCGGCCGCCTGGGTGTACGTGATCCGGTCGAAGGGCTTGGTGATGCGTTCGAGCGGTTCGACGTCGCGGTCGAGCGCGATAAGGTCGTCGCGGTGGTCGTTGAGCGCGCGGGCCACGAGGCTGTGGACCAGGTCCTCCGCGACGCCGATCACGACGTCGAGGTCGGCGAACGCGATCTCCGGCTCGACCATCCAGAACTCGGTGAGGTGCCGGCGGGTCTTGCTCTTTTCCGCGCGGAACGTGGGGCCGAAGCAGTAGACCTTGCCGAAGGACATGGCCGCGGCCTCGACGTAGAGCTGTCCGGTCTGCGCGAGGTAGACGGGTTCGCCGAAGTAATCCACCTCGAACAGCGTGCTGGCGCCCTCGCCCACGGCGGGGCTGAAGATCGGCGTGTCGATCAGCGTGAACCCGTTGCGGTGGAAGAACGAGCGGATCTCGTCGATGAGCGTGTGCCGGATGCGGAGGATCCTGTGCTGCCGCTGCGACCGCAGCCACAGGTGACGATGCTTCATCAGGAAGTCGACGCCGTGGGCCTTCGGCGTGATCGGGTACGGTTCGGCGGTGTGGAGGATCTCCGCGTCCCGGACGGCCAGCTCGGCCCCGCCGGGCGCGCGGTCGTCGATGCGGACCGTGCCGGTGATCGCCAGCGACGATTCCTGCGGCAGGTGTCGTAGCGTCTCGAAGAGGTCGCCGAGCTCGTCGCCCTTCTCGACCACGCACTGGCAGAGGCCCGTGCCGTCGCGGACGACGAGGAACGCGACCTTCCCGCTCGAGCGCGATCGGTGCAGCCAGCCTCGGATGCGGACCGACTGGTCCGGGTGATCCTTCATCGCCGCGATGGTCGTGTCGATGGGTTCGGGCATGGTCTCTTCTGTATTGGATGGACTGTCGGCGACCGGCGGCCATCTCGGCGACGCCGGCCGCTTCGCGTTCCGCGCCGGGCGCCCCTCAGAGCTTTTGGGCCAGGGCCTCGTCGATACGCTTGCGGATGCGCTCCGCCCGTTCGAGCCGGTCGCTCAGCTGCTTGGCGATCTCGTCGGCGGCGTCCTTATCGTCGAGCATTCCGAGGTTGACGCGGACGTTCAGCGATGCGGCGCGGGCGGCCGCCTCGCACAGGACGGCCGCACAACCGACGTCGCTGAGCAGGTACGGATTGCAGACGGGCAGGAGCCGTTCGACGTCTTCCAGCACGGCGACGGCCGTTGCGACGATCTCCTCGGGCACGACGATGGCCGTCTTGAGCGCGAGCTTCATCCGCTCGGGCCGATTGGGATCGTCCTTCGGTAGCTTGCTGGCCTCGCTGTAGAGGCCGTACGCGGCGATGTCCTCGCCGACGAGGCGTCGGAACATCTGGTGGGCGCGGGTGAAGCTTTCGGCCAGGGGCTCCACCGTGGCGTGGGCGTCCGCGTACTTCTTGCTCTTGAGCGTGAAGCCCGCCGACATCTGCGCCATGGTCGTGCCGAGCGCGGCGGCAAGCGCGGAGACGCTCCCGCCGCCGGGCGTCGGCGTGGCCGATGCCGCATCGTCCAGGAACTTCGTCAACGGTTCACCGAAGTAATTCGCTGCCTCGTTGCTCATGGGGGCTCCTCAGCTGTGCCTGCGGTCTACTGGGCCTCGGACGGTTCGATGCCGATGCGCACCAGGTCCGGTTTGGGTGTGGTGACGGTGATGATCGCATTGTCCAGGAACGCCTTCGCGACGCGCTTGACGTCCTCCATTGTCACGGCCTTTACGCGTTCGTCGTACTTGTCGTAGGCGTCGTAGCCCAGGCCGTACAGCTCGTCGAGCGCGGCGCGGGTGGCCATCTGGGCGACGGTCCGCGTTCGAAGGTGTTCGGTCGTGATCATGATGCCCTTGGCGCGCTCGAACTCCTCGCGTGTGATCTTGCCCGCGACGGCCTTGGCGCACTGCTCGCGGATGATCTGGTATACCTTCGAGACCCTTTGGGGCTCGCAGCCGGCGTAGATGCCGAAGAACCCGGGCGCGAGCCCGACGAAGTTGTACGCGTGCACGGCGTAGACGTAGTCGTTCGACCCCTCGCGGAGCTCGTGATGCAGCCATCCGCTGGGCAGGCCCGCGCCGGACATGATGCAGTCGAGCGTGTCGAGGGCGTATCGGTCGTCCACGTTCGTGTAGCGAATGCCGCGGAACCCGAGCATCAGGCCCGCTCGCTCCGGGTGCTTGGACTCCTTGACGTACAGGGTGTCGCCGGTGATCGGCGGACGCGGATCGGTCGGCAGCGGCGGCGCCTCGCCCGCAGGCAAGTCGGCGAAGACCTCTCGAATGCGCTGCTCCACGGCGTCGACGTCGATATCGCCGAACACCGCCAGGACGCCGTTGCCCCCTTTGAACCACGTGGCGTGGTGCTTGCCCAGGTCCTCCGTCGTGATCGCCTTGACGGCGTCGGCCCGACCGATCTGCACCAGTCCGTACGGGTGCTTCGGGAAGAACCGCTTCCGGAAGAAGACCTGGAGCTCGCTCTGCCACTCCTCGTCGAGCCGGTCGATCGCGTTGAGCACACGCGGGCGCAATCGCTCGAGCTCGGCCTTCGGGAAGGTCGGGCGGATCACCACGTCGGCGAAGACGTCGAGGGCGTCCTTCCAATCGTCCTTGAGCACCTGCGCCGAGAGGTAGATGGTGTTATTGCCGCTGCGGCCGGCGATCGAGCCGCCACGCGAATCGAAGAACTCGCCGATCTCCTCGGCCGACCGTGACTTCGTGCCGCGTGTCGCCAGCTCGGCGACGAGGTTCGAGATACCGTTGTTCTGCTCGTCTTCGGACAGCAAGCCGCTCGCGAAGAACGCCTGCATCGTGACGATCGGCACGGCCGAATCTCGCCGCAGGAGCACGCGCAGTCCGTTGTCGAGCGAGACCTTCTTGATCGGGTCTTGGAGGGCGGTCTTCGTCGTGGCGCCCTCTTCCTTCTTCTGCTCCGGCAGGACGGCGACGGTTGCGAAGAGCTCGGGGTCGAGGTACTTCCGCGCCGCTGCGCGGACCTCTTCGGCCGTTACCTTTCGGATGCCGGCGACGTAGGCGTCGCTGAAGTGCGGATCGCCGGTGGCGATGAAGTCGGACACCATCGTGCCTGCGACGTCCTCGGCGGTCTGTTGGCCGAAGATGTGCTCGGCGGTCTTCTGCTGTTTGGCCTTGGCGAGCTCGGAGTCGCTGACGAGCTCCGTCCGCGCCTTCTTGATCTCTTGGAGGATCGCCTTCTTGCAGGCCTCGAACTTGCCCGGCGCGGTCGCGAACATGATCGCGAACACGCCGCGGCCCCAGTGGGGCGTCCAACTGAAGCTGTTGATGCCAAACGCGAGCTGCTTCTCGCGGACGATCGCACGGAAGAGCCGCGAGCTGCGTCCTTCCGTGAGGATGTAGCTCAACACGTCGAGGGCGTAGAGATCCGGATGCGTCAGCTCGATGCTCGGCCAACAGAGCTCAACGAGGGCGGTGTTCCCGCTTGTGGCCATGTGCTTCACGACGGTGCGGGGCGTGACGAGGGTCGGAGGCTCGGGCAGCACGACCTCCGGCACGGCGCGGCGTATGAAGTGGGCGAACTCCGTGCGGACGATGTCGAGCATCTTCTCGGCATCGACGTCGCCCGCGACGGCCACCACGACGTTGTCGGGCACGTAGCGCTCGCGCCAGTAGGCGACGATCTCCTCCTTGGTCAGCGACTGCACGATGGGCTTGTACCCGATGACGGGATACTGCGCGGGGTGGCCTTCGTACATCGTCTCCATCACGAGATACCAGAGCTGGCGAGCTGGATCGCCCAGATGCCCCTCCAGCTCGCGCTGCACCACGCCCCACTCGCGATCGAACTCCTTGTCCGGGAACGCCGGGTTCGTGATCCAGTCGGCCAGGAGGTTCGTCGCGCGGCCGAGGCCCTCCCGGCCCGTGGTGATGTAGTACGTCGTGTACCAGTAGGACGTGGCGGCGTTGCTGTTGTTGCCGAGCTCCTGCAAGATCCGGCGGCTCTCGGCCTCGGTGCGCGTCTCCGTCGTTCCGCCGTGCAGCAGGTGCTCGAACAGGTGACTCAGCCCGGCACCGAGGTGATCGGCCTCGTAGAGACTGCCCGTCTTGACGTACATCCGCACGGACGCGATGGGCGCGGTGCGATGCTCCTTGGCGATCACCGTCAGGCCGTTGTCGAGCTTGGCGACGATCTCCCCCGGCTTGTCGATCAGGCGCTTGGTGACGGTCAGCTTTTGGGGTTGAGAGGCGTCCGCCCCCTTGCCCGCCTCGGCCAGGCCGACGGCCGGAGTCATCAGGACGAGAGACACGAGCGCGCAACCGAACAGCCGGACGCGGTGGACGGGCATTTCCTATTCCTCCCGTGAGGCCTCTTCGTCGAGCTCGGCCTCGAATTCGTCCATGTAATCCATCTCACCTTCCCCGGTTCGATGCTTCCCCTGGAGCAGGCTCTTCACCCGATCGATCAGATCTTGCCGCATGATGGGCTTGGCGAGGTAGTCGTCCGTTCCGCTCTCGATCCCGCGCTCGATGTCCATCGGCTCGCCGAGCGCGGTGATCATCACGACAGGGATGTCTTTGGTGTTGGGATCGGCCTTCATCTTCTTGCAGACCTCGAAGCCCGACATCTTCGGCATCATGACGTCGAGGAGGACCAGGTCCGGATGCTCCTCGCGGATGATGGTCAGGGCCTCTTCGCCGTTCTTGGCGCGCAGGGTCTCCACGCCGGGCAGGTCGGCCATGTAGGCCTCCACCAGCTCGAGGTTCTGGAGGTTGTCGTCGGCGATCAGGATCCTACTCGGCGGCAGGGCGTTGTCCTCGGAAGGGCTCATCTTGGGCATCCTTTCACACGGCAGACCGAGCCGTCAAGACGTCGTCCGCGACGGCGACCCTTGGATGATACCCGCCGCGGTGGCACAGGCCAAGTCGGCGGAAGCGCGGCCGCTCAGCTCCGGCCGAGAGACAGGTTGCATACGGATTCGCGCCGCTGCGATCCGGCGACGTCGACTGTTTGGCCCCGAGCCCGAGCCGCAGCATTCATGCTGCGCGGGGACCTTGCCGCGCGGGATGAATCCCGCGGCTCGAGCAGGTCGTGGCATGGGCGACCCCAGAGATGATCCGCAGGACGCACCCGAAGCGGGAGGTCCGGCGGTTCCCAGGTGGACCCGCGTCGCCGGAATGCGGATAATATCCGCCCACCGGTTGGAACCTCCAAAGGAATGAGGAGAACGACAGCGCTACAAGCCGCGTGAAGGGAACACAGATGAAGCCGCAATCGCTCGAAGGCTATCAGGTCACCTGGTATGAGTTCAGCGAGCATCCGGACTCGGACTCCTGTTGGTCCCTGTCGACCGGACCGGACGGTCGCATCTACGCGGCCGCATGCGCCGAGGGGGTTCCCGGCGGCGTGGTCAAGGTCGTCCGCTACAACGAGAAGACCGACGCGCTCGAGTACCTCTTCCGCATGGACGAGATGGTCGACGATCCCTTCGACTCCGGCCGGGCCACGCAATGCAAGATCCACTACAGCTTCGCCCCGAGCATGGCGGATGGGGTGATGTTCATGGCCACGCACCTGTCGGGCCCGCCCATCGACCAGCCGGCCTACTCGCCGTGGCACTCGTGGCACGATCCCGAGCGGTGCTTTCGCGGCAGCGCGCTGCTCGCGTTCGACACCAAGACGGACAAGGTGCTCTGGTGGGACACCCTCATCCCGAAGGAGGGGTGTCGCTGTCTGCTGCACGACGAGGAGCGCGGCCTGCTCTATGCCTTGAGCTACCCGCGCGACCACTTCCTGATCTACGATATCCAAAAGCGGGAGCGCCGCATCGTGGGGCGGATCGGGTCGGTCAACGCCCAGGCCCTCTTCCTCGACAAGAAGCACCGCGTCTGGACGACCAGCGATTACGGACGACTTGTACGCTACGATCCGGAGACGGATCGGCTCGAGACCTCGCCGCAGGTGCTGCCGCATCACGAGGCGTACCAGACCGGCTGGCACAGCGTCCTCTACGACGTCGTCGCCTGGCCGGGCGGCGAGTGCGTCTATGCGGTGACGTGGATCGCCCATCCGCGTCTGATGCGGATCTGGCCGAACGAGGGCGAGTGGGGCAAGGTCGAGGACCTCGGGCCGACGACGCAAGACCGCGACCTGACGATTCCGATAAATACGTTTCGCGACCACTGCGGGGGCGTGGTGTTCGGCGCGGACGGTCAACTCTACTATGGGGCGTCGCGGTGGCGCGATCCGGAATACAACCCGATGCCCGATGCCCGAAAGGAAATGGAGGGCGTCATCTGGCGGCTCGACCCCGAAACGTTGGAGAAGACCGAGGTCGCCGTGCTCGAGCGGCCGGATCGATTCGCGCAATATGTCTCCCGCGGGGCGATCGACCACAACGGCGATCTGTTCTTCGGCCATGTGGGACCGAAACCCGTCGGCCTGTTCAAGCTTGCGATGCCCGAGGATCGCAAGCGGCCGAACGCGCACCTGCCGATTCGGATTTGGGGATAACGATGGCTACCGAAACGAAGAAGAAGCGGAAGCGCTACGATAAGAACTCGCCGGAGGCGCAGGAGCTCATCGACGAGATCGTGCACGGCACCTTCATGAAAGAAGGCACGATGGTGGCCTTCCCGACCTGTTTTCCGGGTGTGACCGTCCCGATCCGTGCGGACGAGAGCCACGTCACCGCCTTGGACGTCACCGACGCCGGCATGGTCTACGGCGGGACGAGCGGGCAGCAAGCGCATCTCTTCGTGGGTATGTTCCACGGCGCGACGGGCTGTGTCTTCGACCTGGGAACCGTCGAGGGCGCCGACCGGACCGTGGCCGTCAGCTGCGGCAAGGAGCACGTCATCGGCTGTGTCAACGGCTCCAAGGGCGGGCGCGTCGTGCTGTGTCGACAGCAGGGGCTGCCGTTCGACCTGCTCCAGGAGTGGGGCTTCTCCCGGCCCGCCATCCACGATCTCGGGCAGCCCGTCAAGGGCGAGCCGATCGTCCACGCGATCGCCAGCAAGTCGAAAGGCCGGGTGTTCGGCGCGACCAAGCGGCACCTGTTCGTGGTGGGCGTCAAGGAGTCCGATGAGCCGGACCAGCCGAAGACGACGGTGGACGTCGTCGGTGAGGTCCGCGGCGCGGGGCGGCTCGGGCTCGGCATGAAGGGGAACGTCTACGGCCTGGACGAGGGGAACGGCCTCTGGCGGTTCGATTCGAAGGCCGGGACGATCAAGCGGGGCGCCGTCAAGCTGCCCAAGAGCTTCGAAGGCGCGGAGGGCCTGACATGGGCCCGCGATCCGAACCGGGGCCGGCTCTACACGGCGGATCCGCAGGGCCAACTCTTTACCTTCGACGGGAAGGATGAGATGAGCGATCCGCTCGGCAAGGCCCGACTCGCGCCGATCACCACGATGGCGGCCACATTCGATGGCCGCGTGTTCGGCTTTTGCGGTGAAGGCATCTCGCGCATGTTCTGCTACGACCCGGGCCGAGAGGAGCTGAGCGACATCGGCGTCGCGATCAGCGTGTTCGAGCGGCGGCGATACGGTTACGTCTTCGCCGACGCGGTCACGGGTCGTGACGGCCAGATCGTCTTCGGCGAGGACGACGACCTCGGCCATCTGTGGCTCTACTTCCCCAAGATCCTGCAGGCGGAAGCGTAAGATGCCCAACCGATATGGAGTGTGGCGATTCGCGAGGCGTTCCGCAGGAACGCTCCGAATCGCTTAGGCGTTTCTTCGAAACGCCCGGCGACTTGACGTCGCTTTGGCTACGGAGGATGACACCCTCGCAATGTCGGAACAGATCCCCGAAACGCCCGAAGAACTCCTCCGGCAGATGATCGCCGTCGACAGCGCGAACGAGCGGCCCGACGGCAAGCCCGGAAAGGAAGCCGCCCTCGCGGACCTGCTCGAGCGCGTCGCCGCGGCCGCCGGCCTAAAGACCCAGCGGCTGTCCGTCGAGAACGAGCCCGCCAACCTGTTGATCACCTGCGAAGCGGTGAACGACGCGCCGTGGCTGTTGTTCGTCAGCCATCTGGACACGGTGAGCACGGCCGGGATGACGATCGATCCGTTCGGCGGCGAGATCCGCGACGGGCGGATCT
>CAZKCX010000083.1:0-14473 GCA_964550865.1 uncultured Planctomycetales bacterium | reverse complement strand
GACGTCGGCGTGTTCTACGAGGACGGCGTCTTCCACCTCTTCGGCGAGTACGGCCACTTCCCCCATGGCCCGGACGGCACCAGCCTGTCCCACTTCACCTCCCGCACCGGCCTGGGCGACTGGAAGCTCGTGAACCCGAAGGCCGCGGACGCCAATCCCGACGGCGGGCACAAGTACGGCGTGGGTGATCCGACCATCGCCAAGATCGACGGCGAGTACTACATCTTCTGTGATCGCGAGTCCCGGGGCAGTCCGTACAAGATCATCGCCTGGAAGTCGAAGGACATCAACGCGCCCTTCCAGTATCTGGGCAAGGCCATCGAGCCCCGCCGAAACGAGACGGACGACTGGGACAACTACCGGATCCAGGACGGGGACATCGGCTATGTCCCCGAGCTATCGCGCTACGTCATGACGTGCAACATGAAGGACCACGACGGGAACCCGGGCGGCCACTTCCCCACACTGAAGAAGCCGCACACACGGGTCATCGGCATCTTCTACTCGAACATCGTTAGGAAGGCGAACAGGTAGCCGAGCCCTCCTTCTGACAAGGACCTTCGCACAGGAAGGGGTGAAACCGTGGCGTCGTTCCCTGGCCGCGTGCGGCGTGTCGCTGATTCTCATCCGCTTCCCCCCTAGGAGCAACGCATTGGGAACACCCATCCGAACTGCCCTGTAGGAGGAATTCGTGCATCATACCAAGCGCTGCCCTGAGATCTGGCTGATCGTGGTGTCCCTCACCGGTCTGGCATCGGCGGCGGGGAAAGATCCCTACCCGGCGCCTCCGCCTCCGCACCACACCATCGTGGACGCGGGCACGCCTCGCTACGCCGTCGTCGTCGCGAAGAGGTCCACGCCGGTGGCGGCGCACGCCGCCGAGGAGTTGGTCGCGTACGTCCGCAAGATCACCGGCGCGGAGCTGTCCGTCTTCCATGAATCCGATGGCAAGCTACGGCCCATCCTCCTGGGCGCCGCTGCCCGAGACCACGGTACGAAGTCCGACCGGGACAACCTAGGACCGGACGGCTTCGTCCTCCAGAGCGACGAAGCCGGCATCCGCATCCGCGGCGGGTCCGATCTCGGCACGCTCTACGGCACGTACCACTTCTTGGAGAAGCATCTGGGCGTGCGGTGGTTCATGCCCGGCGAGTTGGGCGAGGTCGTGCCGAGGACACAAACACTTCGCATCGGAACGTTCGACGAGACGTGCGTGCCTTCCTTCCGCGTCCGGTGGATCGAATCCGGCAGGTGGGCCCTGCGGAACAAAATGAACGTTCGGGTTTCGATCGCGGGCAAGGACGTCGGCATCCACTGGAAGTGGGGCTTCCACACATTCTTCCGGCTGATCCCGCCCGAGAAGTACTACGACGAGCACCCCGAGTGGTTCTCCATGATCCGCGGCAAGCGACCCCGACCTAAGGCCGGCCGGCACGGCCGACAGCTCTGCACCACGAACCCCGAACTGATCGAGGAGGTCGCCAAAAACATCATCAAGCACTTCGAGGCCGACCCGCCCCTGGACATCCTCGCGCTCGCCCCGCAAGACGGCGGCGGATTCTGTGAGTGCAAGCGGTGCCGCGCCCTCGACGAGGACCGCCCGGCCGACGAGGCCTGGCACGCCCGATACTCCAACCGACTCGCGGTGTTCAACAACGCCGTGGCCCGTCTCGTCGCGCGGAGGTTCCCCGACAAGCTCATCAAGGTCGGCGCCTATGCGATGTACCTCCGCGTGCCGTTGGACCCGAACTACCGCCCCGCCCCGAACCTCGCGATCCAGGCCTGTCACACCTACTCGTGCAACAACCATCGCATCGCCGCCCCGACGTGCCGGCGGAACCGCGAGTACTTCGGCAAGGAGCTGGAGCGGTGGGCCAGACTGACCGACCACTTATTCATCTACGAGTACTACAACAAGGGCGTGTGGGGCGGGCTGCCCTATTACCAGGTCCACGTGATCCGAGAAGATCTGCCGTACTACCACCGGTTGGGCGCGGAAGGGTTCTACACGCAGCCGGCCGGTCGACGGTGGCCCGCCGTCGGGTTGAACCACTACATCGCGGCGAAGCTCGCGTGGGACGTGGACCTCGACGTCGATCGGCTGCTGGAGGACTTCTATGCGAAGTTCTACGGGCCGGCCGCTGATCCGATGCGAGATTACTGGCAAGCGCTCGAGCGGGCGTTCACCGACGCCGAGCCGTGCCTGTCCCCCTTCGGCTGGAAGTGGACGACGCTCGTGGCCGAGGACTTCTTCCGACCGGATGTCGTGCGCGCCATGGACGACGCCGTCCGGCGGGCCGAACGCGCGGCGGCAAGCGAACCGATCCGCAAACGCGTCCGCCTCGCCCGAACGATGGTGGACTTCACACAAAGGGTGTTGGCCTACCTCCGGACCGTTCGAGCCCCGTTCCACGACATCGACCTGAACGACCCCACGGCCGTGCGCCGCGCCCATCAGCAGGCCGTCAAGATGGGCGAGCCGTTATCGAAGAAACTCAGGCGGTTCTGCAAGGCCAACGGCATACCGCCGTTCGATCGTCTCATCGCCGCCCACCGGTCGGTGCGGTTCCTCGTCCAATTGCCGGATGCCCGACCGATCCTCCGCTAATCACCCCGCAGGGGTGGAGGTATGTAGCCAGGCGCGCCAGCCCCAAAGAACCGTGCCGCATCCACGAACAAGCGCCAGCGGGGCGATGGATGCTGGACGAATCTTGCCGGAAGGATACAATCCCGCGCGGGGGACGCCCACAACACTGGGAGGTCCGAACCATGACAACCTGTCGAACGCGTCTCGGCCGTGCCCGCTTCCTCGTCGTTCTCGTCGGTGCGCCGTTGGCCCTGTCGGGCTGCCAGGATTCCAAGAGCAAAGGGCCCTCGGCGCCGAAGCAGGAAGGAGCCAAGGCCATGGCGATCAAGATCGAGAGCGAGGCCTTCGGTCCACACCAGCCCATCCCAAAGAAGTACACCGGTGAGGGGGCCGACGTCTCTCCGCCGCTGCGATGGTCCGGCGTGCCCGATGAAGCCAGGCAACTGGCCCTCATCATGGACGATCCCGACGCGCCGCGCGACGAGCCGTGGGTGCACTGGGTCCTCTACAAGATCGCTCCCAAGACCGATCAGCTGCCCGAAGGCATCGAGAAGACGGAGCAACCGAAGGCACCGGCCGGCGCGATGCAGGGCAAGAACTCGTGGGGCAAGATCGGCTACGGCGGGCCCATGCCCCCGCCCGGCCACGGCGTGCACCACTATCACTTCAAGCTGTATGCGCTCGATACCGAACTGGCTGCCAAGCCCGGCCTGACCAAGGACGAGCTGCTGGAGGCGATGGACGACCACATCGTGGCCCAGGGCGAGCTGATCGGGACGTACCAGCGGTGAGCCGGATCGCCTGGTCGAAAGCCCCGCGCCCGCGAGATCGATGTTCGAACCGTACCTTCAGAACCTGTGGCTCATCCGGCAAGAGGCCCTCGTCGGTGGCGCGGTCATCCTCCTCGCCGTCGTCCCGGGATGGTGGCTGGGCCGTGAGCCCCGTCGTTGGGCCGTTCGTCTCGTCGGGTGGTGGCTCGACCAAATCGTTCGTCCCCTGCTGGCGAGCCGTTGGTGGCTCCGCCGGGCGGTGACGATCGCGGCCAATAACACGGCGGTCTGCGCGGGCATGGTCGTTCTCGGGGCGTTGGGTCCGGTAGCCTGGATCGCCGTCGCGAGTGTCGGGTTGGGCCTCGGCATCGCGCTGCGTCAGATGATCGGCATCGACGTGCCCGAGGAGGAGCGTAGGGCCGAGCAACCCACCATGCCGCGCGCCAAGATGCAAGAAGCTATCGGCGTCGCACTGAATCTGCTCGAGATCCCGGCGATCATGGTTGCGGCCGGTCTGAGCCTCGCACAAGGAGCGATGTCTTCCGTGCTGGAGCTTCCCGGCGCCGTGGTCCTCTTCGCGTCCGTGGTGATTCCGCTGCTGATCGTCAGCGCGGCGGGAGAGGCGCTGTGGATGGGGGTGAACCCACTGCTGTCGCAATCGCGACCGCATGGGCACCATCGGTAGGCTGATACGCAGAATGGAGGTAGCTGCAAGATGCGAAACCTGGCCCTGTTGACCTTTGCCACACTCCTGACGGTGAGCCCGGCGGACGCGCGCGCCGAAGACGACGCCCGAGCCCGCACCGACCACTTCGTCTACGACTCGCTTCGCGGTACGCTCGCCCGAGACCACGCCTCGCGCCTGGTTCACCACAAGGGCAAGAAGGACCGCACCTACGTGACCTATATGGACCACTACCACGACGTCATGGTCACGTTCTACGACCATGACGACCAGGAGTGGCACAGGCCCGTCCGGGTGGATTGCGCGCCGATTCGCGACGGCCACGCGGCGCCGGCGGTCTTCGTGGACTCCGAGGGCTATATCCATACGTTCTCAGCGAGAGGCGCGATCCGCCACTGCCGAAGCCGACGCCCGGAGGACATCTCCCAATGGGAGCCCACGCGACGAGTCGGCCCGAAGGACAAATCCCTCACGTATACGTATCCGCTGGAGACGCCGGACGGCGATCTCCTCTTGTTCTATCGCCTGGGCAGCGCCGGCGGGAACTCTCCGCTGGCCGTCAGCCGCAGCGGCGACCGCGGCGCGACGTGGCGGGATCCGCGTGTCCTGGTGGACTACGGAGCCAACAAGGGGGCCGGGACCGTCAAGATTCGCGATGCGGTGTACGATGCCAAGAGCGGCCGCGTCCACCTGTCGATTCGGGAGCGCGACAACTCCGGCGACAGCCCGCGATGGTATGCCCACTACTGCCAGTACGACCCGCGCAGCGATGAGGTGTTCGGGCTGAACGGTGCGAACCTCGGCAAGACGGCCAGCCGCGAGTCGATGATCGAATCCGGCTGTCGACTCCCCGCAACGGCAGACCTCGCGGTTTGGGACGGAAGACCCTACCTGTTGATGCAGAGACGAGGAGCACCGCCTGTCCTCGGGACCGTGAAGGACCGTCAACTCACGCAATGGTCCCTGCCCACCTTGAAGGATGCCGATACGCTGAGGCTGTATCTCGCCGGCGCGAACGACTGGCGGATCTACGGCTGTCGACCATGCGAAATGCGAATGCCCTATCCGACGGCCGGCGACCTGGTGTTGTGGCGGAGCGCCGACGCCGGGAGGACCTGGGACCAAGGCCACGTGCTCATCCGAACGGCCGACATGCGCCATGGACTGGAGGCCCTCAACCTCGTCCGACGGACACCAACCATGGAGAAGGCCTGCTTCGGTACGGGGCCGTTCCTGCTGTTTCAGGAGGCCTTCGGCGCCTCGTACGGCCGCGAGCTGCGGGGCCCGGACGGCTCGACCTTCTCGGACATGCAGCTTCGCTTCAACAAGCGGCTCTACGCCCTGGACGCACGGCACCGCTTCGTCACGCGCGGTACTCCGTTTCAGTTCAGCGGGTACTGGGACGATCGGAAAGGTCCCCCGGCCGGTCAAGCGCCGGGACCGCGCGCGTCCTTCCAGTTGCGGTAGAACCATCACGCGGCCCAATCGGAATCGTCGTCGGTGGGGGGGGAATTCCGGCATGGTTCCGACCGTCCGAGAGGACAACCGCGCGGATCATGCGCCCATGCAGAGAACGCGCCCGTCGACGGTCACGATGTACAGCCGCCCGGACGCAGCGATCATGCCGTCGAAGACCGGCACATGCTCCAAGTCATATACGGCTACTCTCTCACCCTTGGAGGCGTCGACCACCCAGAGCTGTGCGCCACGCTCTGTGGCGAACGCCGCCAGCGGATCGTTCGAGGCGGCACGGCCGGGTGGCCCGGCCAGGTAGAGATGATCACCGGCCAGGACCATCGCCTGGGCGCGGACCGGCAACTGCTCGGACCACTTGGGCGGTTGCGTTCGCACGAAGCCGACGCCTTTCTCGACGCCCACCCCCGTCTTGCGCCGTCCCTTGGGCAGGCCGTCCAACTCCTCATCGCTCAGGATCTTGCCGACCGGCCCGTCGACGAGCTGCGGTTCGTTCGCGTTGTCGTCGGCGAATAGCTCAAACTGCATGGCACCGGGCCGAAACACGGGGCTCCACGTCTCGCGCCCGCGAAAGACGTGAACGCCGTAGGTGGTCGACTCGTCGAAGACGAGAAGCTGACCGGACTTGGGCGCGTGCTGGGCGAAGTAGAATCCCGGCCAACGCCGGCTGTACATCCAATACGTGCGGTTGAACCAGGTGTCGTCCAAGAAGCCCTTCGTCGTGATCAGGTGCAGGCCCATCTTCCGATCGCCCAGGGACGTCACGCGCGGCGCGTCCTGACGCGTCAGATCGGGGTTGAGCCGTAGCTGAAACATGTACAGATCGCTGCCGTCGCTGACCAGGATGTCCGAGCGCGCGCCCTCCATATCGAACGGCCGGCCCGTATCCGCGAACACGTTCGGGCGCTCGCTCTCGATGTGTGCCTGGTGCAGGACTTCTCCCGTGGCGGGATCGAGGCCGAAGAGGGAAATGCCGCCGTCCAAGAACGAGGATCGCCCCGCCGCGAAGTACGCCACGCCATCCTGAACGAGCACGCTGCCGTGAACCGGCCAGGCCGATTCGAGTCGGCCGAACGCGACCACGCGGCGGCGTCTCGGCGCGGCCCGGAATCGCCACACCATCGCGCCGTCCGATGCGCGAAGGCAGTAGACGTGGCCGTCCGTCGAACCAAACAAGACCCGGCTGCCGTAGACGGTCGGCGGCGAATCGACCCGCCCGTCCGCCGTGAACCGCCATGTCTCCCGGCCGGTATCGGCAGCCAGGCACACGACCGCGTGGCTGTCCTTCTGCGCGACATAGAGACGGCCGTCGGCGGCGACCGGCGGGGAGACGTTCGCGTCGAGGTCGCGTTCCCACAATGGGCGAAGCTTCACCGGCACCGCCGTGTTCGTTGCGCCACTTCGCTTCGGGTCGTGCCGGTACGTGGGCCAATCGTCTGCCGAGCCATGCACCGTTTCGTCGGTCGTCGCACCCCATGCCGGCCCGCGCTCGAGTCGGTTCTTGTCGGGTTCCGGTTGTTTCGCGCGGCCGTCCTCGACGTCGGCCGAAAGGGCGTTGAATCCGCTCAGCTTCACACCAGGATAGCAGAAACACTGGCTCGGAGGCACGTAGAGCAGCCCGTTGCAGGGCATCGCCCCGTAACTGCACGGTGCGCGAAGCCAGTCATGCCGCATGTGATCCTTGGCGGCGAGGTCGAGGAACTCCACGCCACGCTTCGGCAGAAGCAGGTACCGGTCCGTGGCCTTACTGCGGTAACACCGTACGTGGTGCTGCGGACTGACCAGGTGGCTGACCGAGATCTCCTTGACCCGCTCGCCGGTTCTCGGATCGTAGCCCCTCATTTTGACGGCCGTTCCTTTGAGCCGCCCGCACTCGCCCGTCGGCCAGACCAATCCATGAGCCCCGAACAGCTCCGACGGCTGCGTCGGCGCCAAGGGCGGTGCCTTCGGACCCGTCCATAGCTTCTCACCGGTATCCAGCGAGTACGCCTCCAGACCACGCGGCGCGGTGAAGAAGACAACGCCCCTGTAGATCATGACCGACTCGACGTTCCTCTTGTGCCACCGGTCCGCGGACGGCGCGCGATACTTCGACCTTGCCTTCGACGCCGCACGCCACCGCTTCTCACCCGTTCGCAGATCGAGGCAGACGAGCGCTTCGTAGTCGTGGTAGCAGACGCGGCCGGAATCGACACACAGGGACAGCGGTATCATCTTGGGTGTTTCGTGCTTCCAAGCGATGGCGCCACTGTCGGCCTCGAGCGCCACCACCATCTCTTTTGCGGCTTCCCAGGCCTGACGCTTGGGATCTCCCTCCGGCGTCCGGCGAACCCGCAAGACGATCATCCCGTCCGCGCATACGATCTCGTAGGTGGACTCGGTCCCTTCGTATTCCCGGACGATCGCGCCCGTCGCGGGATCGAGCTCCGACAGCGGACCTTCGTAGGACAACGTCACGAACAACCGATCGCCGACGGCCACCAGTCGGCGCGGTAGCACGTGCGGGTTGGAGCGGAATCCCACGTTTCCCCATGCGCTCGGGCTCCACTTACGCATGGGGCGTTCCCACAGCTTCACGCCGTTGAAGGCACCGCGCGCGACCAAGGACCACCGGACGGGCAGCCGCTCGTCCTCGAGACCGATCACCCCGTTATCGATGATGTAGAATAACCGGCCCTGCGCGGAGACGACGGCCGCCACGCTCGAGTTGTACTCGTGGCTGCGGCACCACATCGGCTTGGCCTTCCACTGGATGTGTCGGGGCGGGGCGACGCGTTGGTCCATCGCCGTGGCGTTGTTGTCCGGGCCGTGGAGGTAGTGCGTCCACTGATCGATATCGCCGGGCCTCGGCTTGACCGTCTTCGTCCACGTCCCGTCACGCCGCAGGTAGGCGACGCCGCCCGGACGCAGCACCCGCATGATCTCGGCCTTGGCGATCGTGTCGGGACGCTCGCCCACGACCAGGTCGACCAGGTTGTCTCTGTACGGGAGGTACGGCTCGGTCCACCTCTGCACGGAGACCGGACCGTAGAGCCCGCGCGACGCGATGGTTTGCCGCGCCGTCTCCACGTCCGACGCATCGGCGTCGAGCCCGTGCACGAGGTACGGCTCCCCGTCGCGCAATGCCGCTGTGAGCCGTCCCGCGCCGCATTCCAGATGGACGACAAGCCCACCCTTCACGCCGGTTGTGGCCAGGATCTCCTTGGCCAACGCCTGCTCACGGGCGGCAGCAGGCCGATTGGCTTCCACTGCCTCACACAGCCCCGGCGCCAACAGACTTCCGATGACGATTCCAAGCCTTGTGATCATCAACTCGTGCCTCATGCGGTTCGTGGACTTCGCAACGTGTTGCTCCTCGACCGGCTCCTGCGGAAGACGACGCGGCCCGCATTCTGTCTCAGCGGATTGGACCCAAGTTCAGGGAGGACCGTCAGGTTCCGGAGACAGAAGGGGCCTTCCGACCACGACGTCTTGTGGCTTTCGCACTCCGAGGGCTCGCCGGAAAAAGAAGCCTTCCCTTCATGGTTTCTACCCGATGCGGTAGCGCGTCGCAACGCCCTTCGCTGCCTGTACGCCCGCTCGTGTATGTGAGACCTGGGGCGAAGCTTGGTCGACTCTCTGCGTTCGCACGAATAGCGTATTACTGGGGTTCATTCGTTTTGCAGAATGCCCCGATGTCGTGTGGAGTGTATGCTCCGATGCACCGCAGGTTGCTCGTTCCGCACCGACCGAAAGCCGAGCGGGACGTGATACGTGGGCCTGGAGGGTCACCCTACCATACCTGTAGCACGGGCGTCTCGCCCGTGAGTTCCTTCGTCTGTCGAACGTCCTTCTCGCCCGTTAGGACTCATGGGCAAGATGCCCATGCTACGTCTACGGCCAGCCAGGCCTGAAGGGCCAAGCTACCATACCTGTAGCACGGGCGTCTCGCCCGTGAGTTCCTTCGTCTGTCCAACGTCCTCCTCGCCCGTGAGTTCCTTCGTCTGTCGAACGTCCTCCTCGCCCGTGAGGACTCATGGGCAAGATGCCCATGCTACGTCTACGGCCAGCCAGGCCTGAAGGGCCACCCTACCATACCTTGGGACCCGCCACCCAAAGGAGCCGAAGCCCTGGAGGGTCGACCTCGTTTGGCCGGCACGGCTACGCCGGCGCGGTGTGAAGCCTTGAATCCCCCAGTGCATTGCCCGAGGATGCAAGTCGGCTCCGAGGCCGATTCGATGGAAGATTGAGCAGTGCAACAGAAGAACCATATCTGTGCGTGGGCCATGGCTTCAGCCCGGGGGAGCGCGACCACACATCCTCCCGCGGCGCGTGTCCTCAACACGCTGGCCGTGCTCCCGTTGCTCGCGCTTACCGACGCGCATGCCGCGGGCACCGTCGACTACTTCGCCGACAACGGCTTCGGCAATCCGCTCTCCACGCTGCAGCACCCCTGCGCGGAGCATTACAACGGCGTCACCTACATCGCCTATCAAGGGCCACACGAAGACCCGTACGTCTGTGCCTATCACCACGGGTCGGGCAAATGGACGGGACCCGTCCAGGCCGGCGCAAACCCCATGGGGAAGATCCCGGACCCCACAGACGCCGACGCCGTCGACAACCATGGGCGCCCCGCCCTGATCGTCGACACGAAGGGTCACATCCACCTCGTCTTTGGCGGGCACGGGGGTCACTACAAGCTGGGGAGGAATCGCCTCGGCACGTCCGGCAAGGGCAAGCAGACGCACGTGATGTCGAAGCGTCCGGAAGACATCTATTCCTGGCAGGTGCTGGACAATATCTCACCCTTCGGCACGTACAGCCAATTCGTGAAGATGGACGACGGCGACCTCTATCTCTTCTACCGCCACGGCTCGCATCGGAGCGATTGGGTCTACCAGAAGTCGACGGACGACGGCCGGACCTTCACACCGCCCGTGTCCGTGCTGAAGCACAAGGCCCGCGCGGAGGATCGCAACATCCACGACGCTTGGTACGCGTGGTTCGGAAGGGGAAAGGGCGACACGATCACCGCGTCTTACATCTACCACCCGTGTCGAATTCGCGGGCACACCGCGGAACGCTACAACGGGTACTTCATGCGGATGGACTGCACCGACGAGTCGTGGGAGAACGTCAGCGGCGAGGCCCTGGTTCTGCCCGTCACCAAGGAGGTCGCGGACCGCCGCACACGGGTCTGCGACACCGGCAAGATGCGATCGAAGCGAGGGACGTGCCGCGTGGATGCGAAGGGTCACCCGCACCTGTACTTCCGGCAGGGCAAGGGGCGGATCCGGTACTACCGCTGGCTGGGGGATCGATGGCAGGAGCCGGTGACGGTCGCACCCCGCGCCCGAGGACACGACGGAGACCTGCTCGTCGAATCACCCCATGTGATCCGCATGGTGCTGACGCGCTCCCTTGACGGCCGGGGCGAGGTCGGCTGGTGGAAGACGACGGACGGCGGATTGACCTGGAAGATGGACCGCCGCCTGATCTCGGCACCCGCCGCCCATTTCGACATCGGCGCCCTGGTCCGCAACGCCCATCCCGATGCCCGCGTCGTCGCCGCCGAAAGCAAACGGAGGCAAGGTCACCTGTATCGGAGGATGTATCTCCTGGGGGACAGCGGGCCTGTCCCGAGACCCAAGCGTGAGGCGAGCTGCCTGGAAGGCGGTTCGAGGAACCAGGGACCGCACGCCGCGCCGTCAGAAGCGCGTCAATTCCCCGGCAAGGACTGAACCCGGAGCTCTTCCTGTCGCCGACCCTTGGGTTACTCGAGTACCGACGTTCGCCCGCTTGCCGCGACCAGTCGTATTGGCCCTCGGCCACCTCGAACGTCTCGACCGTCCGCCAGCGATCGCCGATCCGCGGGTTGATCCCGCCGCCCAGGTTGAACCGCCAGCAGCTCAGCCCGATCCCATGGGTCGTGGAGAACAGCAGATCGGCGACGCGACGTTTACGCTCGTCGGACCACTCGCCGATGATCTGCATGCTCCAGCAATCGGAGGCGCCGAAGTTGTCGATCGTCTGATACGTCGTGCTGGGATCGATCACGTCCGCGTGCGTCGCACCGCTCAGTGCGGAGCAGACGGAGATCGCAATCGCAACGATAGGATTCATGGGGCGAGGCATCTCCAAGCGACGATCGTCGGGGGTTCAGAACGGCACATCGTCATCCTCGTCGGACGCACTCCCATCCGCCGGGTTTCCATCTCGGAAACCCGGCTCGTCGTTGAGGTGCTCTCGGAATTCCCGCTCCATCTCGGCCTCACATTCCTTGCAGTACTCGGCGGTCATGAAATGCTGGACCCACTGCGTCGCGCGCAGCTCGGGGTGGGCCGTCTCCTCCAGGAGGATGTGCTCCAGCAAGAGCCGATACGCATCGCGCGGCGTGAAGTGCTCGCAGATCGCCAGGGCGATGTTGTACCGAGCCAGAAGCGCCAGCAGCTTCTTCAGCTCTCGCTCGGCCTGCTCATCGTCCAGGGAATCGGCGGGAGGAAGCTTCACCGTCTCCTCCAGGATCGTGCCGATCGGGTCGCCCTCGCCGCGTTCGATCAGGTCATCCATGAGCTCCAGCTCGCGAATCACGTCCGACTCGTCGTCCTCGGCCTGAATGGACAGATCGGTCTGCCGGGCCTCCCCGTCCAACTGCCGCTGGAGTTCCTCGGGGATCAGTCCGTACGCGTCCTCGTCCTCGTCTTCCTCCTCGAAGCCGTCGGTCCAGGTCTCGAACGGGACGTCCTCATCGTCCTCGGTCAGGTCGAGGTCACGCTCGTGTTCGCGTTCGGGCTTCAGCGCTTCTTCCTCGTCGGCCTCGATGAACTCGATGATCGGGTCCACCAGCTCGACGGTGACGCGGCCGTTCTGTCCCCACCATTCGAGGTAGAGACAGCCAACGGAGGAATCCGAACTCCCGCCGGCGCTATCGCGCGTTCGGGCCGCCGTCATCACCCCCGTCGGACCGACCTGTCGCCACGCCAGGCCCGAGAGGTTCGCGTCATCGCTCGGCGGCGTGTCGAGGTCGTCGCGGTCTTGATCGGGGTCCGGTCGGGCCTCAAACCGAAAGCGGCGCCCGCGCAAGTCAGGTTCACAGTCGCCCGTCAGGTCGAGGACGAGCGGCAGCTCCTTTCCTTTCAACCCCAGACACCCACATACCGAGTACTTCTTGGTGTTGCTGATCTCGCCGTCTACGACCAGGTTGTCCAGTCGGATGGCCATAGCGTGCCCATGACGTGAGGGAGGTATCCTACCGGCATCCTACCCGGGGTGCGCTCGGCCTGCCAGTGCCAAGCCCCGCGACGAAGACGCGATGGGACTATCCAGCGGATCGATGCGGTGTCAGGGCGCACAGCGGGATGTGCCCGAGCCGCAGCATTCATGCTGCGCGGAGACGCCGGCCCGCGCGGGATGAAACCCGCGGCTCGCGCAACGGAGCACGCGATCGACTTGGCAACGTTCGCACAACCGAAATCAAGATGCACTTGGATCCGGCCCATCCACCCGCCGTACCTACCCGACGATACACAGCGCGAGGTACGGCACGAGATTGAACACCAGCACGAACAGCTTGAACAGGCCGATGAAGGCATAGATCGTTACGTTGAACGCGTCCCGGGGAATGGGGAACCACTTGCCGTGCATCCGGTAGATCCAATCGCCGGCAAAGGCACAAAACAAGAACGCGATCACCAGCAGCGACACGTCCACAATCGTGCACCACAGGAAGAACGCACGGAGCGTTTCGAGGTCCATGCCACGTCTCCTTCCATCAAGCGATGAGCCCGCTGGCCTTCAAGATTGTCTCCTGGACGGCCAAATCATGGTCGTACGAGAAGTCCGCCGTCTTCTCGCCGCGGAGGATCCGGGCCATGTCGGCCGCATCGTCGACGTAGCGCGTGTACTTGGGATACCGGACATCCTGGTAGCCCTTGACGTACTTGCCTCGACCCTGGGAGAGCGCTACCTTCGCGGCGGGGTTATCGAGCGGTTGGATGTGGAACGTGCCCTCCGTTCCGCAGACAACCAGATGCCGTCGGGCGAAGCCCTTCACCTCGAGCCCGCTTGACCTCACGGTCACAGTCGCCCGCGGATACTCGAACACGGCCAGCATGTTGTCCACGAACTCGTCCTTGATCGGCGAGGAGTGGCGCGGGAAGGCGTGGACGCCGTCCGGTTTGCCGAGCAGGCCGACGATGAGGTCGATGAGGTGGCAGCCCAGCTCGAACATCGTGCCGCCGGGGTGCTCGGCGAGTCCCGGCCGTCGATGCGCCGCGATCACCTTGCTCATCACCGCATGCGCCTCGAACGGCTCGCCCAGCCAGCCGCGCTTGAGGAAGTCCCGCAGCATGACGACGCCCGGGTTGTAGCGGTACATGTAGCCCATCTGGACCAGCAGCTTCTGCTTCGCCGCCGACTCGAGAATCCGCCGAAACTGCCCCAGCGACCGACCGGCCGGCTTGTCCAGATGGATGTGCTTGCCGGCCGCGACGCACGCCTCGGCCACGTCCAGCGACGCGTGCACACGCGTCTCCACGAGCACGACCTGCAGGCCGGGCACCTTCAGCAATTGCTCTTGCGTCATCCATGGCACGCCCTGATAGACGGGCTTTTGCTTGGCCTGATCACGGAGCGACGCGTCCGGTTCGACGATGCACACGACCTCGTAGTCGGGCGACCGCCGATAGACGCTCAGCTTCGTGGCGTGCGCGTGTCCGACGCCGATCTGGCCGACCTTGATCCGCTTCTTCGACGACGCATCGCCTGTCGAAGCCGAACTCGGCACCGCGGACGCCAACGGCAGGGCCAT
Source organism: uncultured Planctomycetales bacterium (assembly GCA_964550865.1). Lineage (GTDB taxonomy): Bacteria > Planctomycetota > Phycisphaerae > UBA1845 > JAFGLZ01 > JAFGLZ01. The sequence continues at coordinate 167 of CAZKCX010000083.1, read as the reverse complement.
CGCCGAACCACTCGCCCCCTTGAGAAACTCCCGGCGTCTGAATGATCCCATCGTACATTCCTCCGAAGTGTAAGCCACTCACGAAACGCTTGGGGAGACAGCGAAGCTTGGCTGGCCCACCTCTTCACTTGTCCCGTCTTCGACCCTGAGGCTCAGACCCGAAGGGA
>CAZKCX010000082.1:9176-14546 GCA_964550865.1 uncultured Planctomycetales bacterium | reverse complement strand
AGGCAGCGCCGCAGTCTGAGGAGAGTTCGCAGCCGGCGGCGGGCGGCTCGGCGACATGGGCTGTCATCTCTTCGACCTGGCGCATTGGGCGCTCGACCTCCGCTACGTGACCGCCGTGGAGGCCGAAGGCCCGCCGGTGCATCCCGAGAGCACGCCGGCATGGATGATCGCCCGATACGACTATCCCGCGCGCGGCACACGTCCGCCCGTCAAGCTGACGTGGTATCACGGTGACAAGCGCCCGCCGCTGATCGCCAAGGGCGAGCAACCACGTTTCAAGAAGATGGGCGTGCTCTTCGTCGGCGAGAAGGGTATGCTGATCTCGAACTACAAGATCCACGCGCTCTTGCCGCAGAAGCAGTACGCCGACTTCAAGCGGCCGCCGCGTTCCATCCCCAAGTCGATCGGTCATCACGCCGAGTGGATCCGCGCCTGCAAGACGGGGCAGCAGACGACCTGCCACTTCGGGTACGCGGGGCCTCTGACCGAGGTCGTCTTGCTCGGCAACGTGGCCTATCGCGGCGGCGAGCGCATCGAATGGGATCGCGCGAGGATGAGAATTCCCAACGCACCCGAGGCGGAGCGATTCCTCCGTCAGCCGTATCGCAAAGGCTGGAGGCTATAGACCGCGTCGTCCGCCCGCATGACGTGAGACCGGTAAGAGGCAAGGGAAGCGAGAGCTTCGTGCAACAAGGAGTCATGGGTGAAACGCACTACGACACGCAGGGAGTTCATCGGGACGGCGGCCGCGGCCGCGGCAGGAATGGTGGCGGGGCTTCGATCCCCGTTGTCGGCCAAGACGGGCACGACCCACGCCGCCAACGAGAAGCTCGACATCGCCGTCGTCGGCCTGGCGAATCAGGGCGAGTACAACCTGAACAACGTGGCCGGCCAGAACATCGTCGCGCTGTGTGACGTCGACGAGGGATTGGCCGCCAAGGCACGGCGCCGCTTTCCGCAGGCGAAGTTCTACGCAGACTTCCGTCGAATGCTCGATCAGAAGGGGATCGATGCCGTCGTCGTCGCCACGCCGGACCACACGCACGCGCCGGTGACGATGGCCGCGCTGCGGGCCGGCAAGCACGTCTACTGCGAGAAGCCGCTGACGCATACCGTCTACGAGGCCCGCCAGGTCACGGAGCTGGCGGCCAAGCAAGGGGTCGCCACGCAGATCGGCACGCAGATTCATGCGCGGAGCAACTACCGCCGCGTCGTCGAGCTGATCAAGACCGGCGCGGTGGGCGCGATCGACGAGATCCATGTCTGGATGGGCAGCGGTTGGACCGGTGGCGATCGGCCAAAGGAGACGCCGCCGATCCCCGACGACCTGCACTGGGACCTGTGGATCGGCCCGGCGCCGTACCGGCCGTATCACCCGAACTACCACCCGCGGAACTGGCGTGGATGGTGGGCGTTCGGCGGTGGGACCCTGGCGGACATGGCCTGCCACTACCTTGACCTCCCGCATTGGGCGCTCGACCTTCGTCACGTCGTCGCCGTGGAGGCCGAAGGACCGCCCGTGCATCCGGAGAGCGCGCCGAAGACGCTGAAGGTACGGTGGGAATACCCTGCGAGGGGCGAGCTTCCGCCCGTCAAGCTGACGTGGCATCAGGGCCTGCCCAAGCCGGAGTACGTCGCCAAGACGCCGTACGCCGAGTGGGGCGCGGGCGTGGTCTTCGTCGGGAAGAAGGGTCTCCTGGTGGCCAACTACAACGAGCACCATCTGCTGCCGGCCGAGAAGTTCAAGGACTTCGAAAGGCCCAAGCGATTCATCCCGGAATCCATCGGCCACCACGCCGAGTGGATCCACGCATGCAAGACCGGCGCGAAGACCACGTGCAGCTTCGACTACTCCGGGCCGCTGACCGAGACGGTGCTGCTGGGCAACGTGGCCTACCGCAGCGGCAAGCGGATCGAGTGGGATCACAAGGCGTTCAAGATCACCAACGCACCGGAGGCGGCGCGGTTCCTCCGGCGTGAGTACCGGAAGGGGTGGGAGTTGTAGGTTGGACCTGATGCCGAGTATCCTGGCTCGGCAGCAGGATGATGTCGAGGGACATCATCCACGGAGGTGATGCGATGTCGGTGCTCCTCCATGAGTTGACACTTCAAGGATTGCTTTCCTTTGGTCCGGAGACGCCGACTTTCCAGTTGATGCCGCTGAACGTGTTGATCGGTCCAAACGGCTCGGGGAAATCGAACCTGATCGAGGCTATCGACTTGTTGAGGTCAGCCGCATCGAAGCTCGGCTCGCCCATGCGGGGAACCGGCGGCGGCGTGGGCGAGTGGATCTGGAAGGGAGAGCCCGGGGAGTGGTACCCTAGGATCGAAGCCGTCATCGCAAATCCCTTCAACGGTCATCCGGTACGACACCGGCTTGCGTTCACGGACGTAAGGGCCCGGTTTGTTCTGCTGGACGAGGTCATCGAGGAAGCGGAACCGGCCGTAGGCCAGGAATCCCCTCAGTCGTTCTATCGGTTTGAAGGTGGGCGGCCGGTATTGGCCCCACGCCACGGCGAGCCCCGTCGGCTGAAACGCGAAGACGTCGCGGAGGACGAGTCGATCCTCTCCCAGCGCAACGAACCGGATCAATATCCCCAACTCGCCCTTCTCACTTCCAGGTACAAGAGGATTCGGCTCTATCGCGAATGGTCGTTCGGTCGCTCGTCGATCTTCCGGGCTCCCCAGCCCGCGGACATGCCGAGCGATCGGTTGGAGGAGGACTTTTCCAACTTGGGTCTGTTCCTCAACCATCTTCGGGGCGACCCGAGCGCGAAGAAGGAGATCATCGAACGCCTCGGCGATCTATACGAGGGGTTGGACGACTTCGATGTTCGGGTCAAGGGCGGGACGGTTGAGGTCTTTTTGACGGAAGCTGACTTTACGATCCCCGCCGGCAGACTGTCGGACGGGACACTTCGATACCTCTGCCTGCTGGCCATCCTCTGTGATCCTGACCCACCACCGCTCATCTGTATCGAGGAACCGGAGCTTGGGCTTCATCCGGACATCCTGCCGAAGATCGCCGACCTGCTCGTGGCCGCATCGGAACGGACCCAGCTTATCGTGACGACACACTCGGACATCCTCGTCGACGCCCTGACAGAACGACCGGCATCGGTCGTCGTGGTCGAGAAGCACGGCAAGCAGACGACGTTGCGCGGACTCGATGCGAGGGAGCTGAAGACATTCTTGGAAGGCTACCGGCTGGGCCAGCTTTGGATGCGCGGTGAGATCGGGGGGACGCGCTGGTGAGCGCGAAGGTCTATATTGAAGGTGGCGGCTCGAAGGAGCTCGATGTGCGGTGCAGGGAGGGGTTCCGGCGATTGCTTGAGCGCTGTGGTTTCTCCGGTCGGATGCCTCGACTTGTGGCCTGCGGTTCGCGAACGGATGCGTTCGACAGCTTCAAGAAGGCACATCAGAGACTTCGCGACGACTACGTCGCGATGCTCGTGGACAGCGAAGACCCCGTGGACGATATCGAGAAGCCGTGGGATCACCTGCACAAGCGCGACCGATGGAGCAGGCCGAAGGGCGCGGTCGACGAGCAGGCTCTGTTGATGGTGACCTGCATGGAGTCCTGGATCGTCGCCGACTGCGGAGCGCTACAATCTCATTATGGTGCTGACCTGCAAGAGAACGCATTGCCCACCCTCCATAAGTTGGAAGAACGAGATCGACATGCCGTACAGGGCGCTCTCAAACATGCTACACGGCACTGCAAGAACCGCTATGCAAAGGGCAAGCGTTCATTCGAAGTGCTGGGCAAGTTAAACCCCGACGAGTTGCGCCCGCATCTTCCGAGCTTCGCGCGCTGCGAGAAGATCCTACAAGCGAAACTTTGACGTTGGGATCTGATGCCGGCGCAGATGGGAACCTCTAATTCTCCTTCCGCCGCAGCACGAACACCCGCCCCGACGCGATGGTCGACAGCTTGAGCCTGGCCTTGCCGCCGGCGACGTCGCACGGATAGGGCTTGAGGCCGTCTTCGGTCGCCTCGAACGCGATCACCGTCGGCAAGAATGGCGGTAGGCTGATGGTGAGCGTGACGTCCTTGGCGGGCGTAATCCGCGGCGGTTCGGGCTTGCTTGCGGGAATATGGTTGGCCGCCGCCAGGGCGATCGCATCGGGACCGCACAGCAGCGCGCCCACCCACACACGCTCCTTCGGCCATCGCTCGTTGCCGACCGTGCCGGTGGGCACGAGGCCCGCATCGCTGGCAGCGATATCGATGGGCGTGCCGAGCAGCAGCTCGTTTTCGATGTGCGCGATCAGGCGATTCACCTTGGCGATCTCTTGGGCGACGGGCTCGTTGAGCTGCCAACCGCCCGCCATCGCGACGTAGACCCAACTCGTTAGCCCCTTCGCGCCCGCACCGATCGCCTGCACGACGTTCTGCCGCCACTCGGCCGGGATCGGACCGCGAGCCTTCTTGGGCACGCCCTGGCCCTTCTGCCAGCCATAGGCCTCCAGGCAGGCGTACATCCGGCGCGGAGCGCCGCATCGCCTTGCATAGCCCAAGCTCTCGCGGACGTAGGCATGATCGGCGCCGTAGTACGTCACCGGATACGGATCGAAGCACGACACGTCCGCGACTTGGCCGTACACGCACCAGTTCAACGGGCGAGTCGTACCATTCATGATCAGCCAGGTCGCGACCCACGGGGCGTGCCGGGCGATCAGGTCCTGCCAGCCGGAATGCGTCAGGCGCCGCGCGTGATAGCCGAGGCCGCGGTGGTAGCCGCCGCCGCGGTTGTCCTTGGCGTCGGGCTCGTCCGGCCCCATGATGTACGCCACGTGCTCGTGTGCATCGAACACGCGGGATTCGAAGGCGGTCGTCTTCAGTCCGAATCGCTCGCACGTCGCCTCGTCGTGCATCCGCCACATCGCCAGGTTCATGTGCATCTCGTCGCAAAGTTCGGGCGGCACGTGGATTGAGCTGCGCGGGAAGACGTGCGGCAGGACGCGGAACCGCGCGGCGGCGAGAGGTACGTCGCTTGTCTTCGGTGCGACGCTCACCACGTGATAGCTGTGCAGCGCGAGCGGGGCGTCGAGCTCGGCCACCAAGAGCAAGAGGTTCCCCGGGTAGCCTTTGCCGTAGCTCCGGACACGGGTCAGCGGCGCGCCGTCCAAGGCAACAGACGCGACGTTCGGTGCGTTCTCCGAGGTCTTGCGGACGTAGACGAAGAGCCTCTTGCGCGACGCATCCGTCGTGACGTAGTCGACGATCACCTTCGGGCGCTCCAGCGGCACGGCCACTTCGAGTGGCTTCGGCCCGCTGGTCGGTACGGACAACATGACTCGTTCGCCCTTCGGGCGATGCCGAAGGCGGACATAGACCTCCGCGCACTCACCAGGATAGAGTGTCCG
>CAZKCX010000082.1:0-9166 GCA_964550865.1 uncultured Planctomycetales bacterium | reverse complement strand
CCGGTCTTGGTGAAGTCGACGTAGGCCTCCTCGATGGGCTTGCCGTTGAGGCGAAGATCGTCACCGATGCGAAGCGTCGCACTCCCGCAGTTCCGCAAGACCACGCGGAGCGCGCCGAAATCCTCATGTTCCTTATAGAAGCGCTGCAGCCCCTTAAAGACAAGGGCCGTCACCTTCGGCTGAGGTCGGCCTTCCACCACCTGCGAATCGGCCGGCGGCTTCGGATCCGGCAGATACGCCGCATGAACGAGCGCGAGCTTTCCGCCGGAGGCCAGCGGGGGCTTCGCGACCCATCGCGGTTCGGCCGGGCCGGTGAGGCTGATCCGCCGCACCAGGACCCTGCCGGAATCCCTCGGCCCGAGTCGAAGAGCGCAAGGGCCTTCGTCCGTCAGCTTCGGTAGAGCGACATAGAACGCGCGATCGGTCGGGAAGTAGGAAGCCACGTCCAGGGTGGCGACGGTCTTGCCGGCGGCCGTAACCCGCAGGCTCCGCGACGAGTCCTTTGCGCCACGCACGACGATGCAGGCCATCACGGGCTGGTCGGCCTTGCCCTGCATGAAGGCCACCAGCGACAGCGGCGAGCGTTGGTCCCCGAGATACGTCCGCTGAATGGAGAATCCTTCCGCCTCATCGATCGCCATGTGCGGGGCGGCATCGGGGGCTCGCAGCCAACCGTCGGCGTCTTCGTAGTAGTGAAGCGGTCGGTGTTCCGGCGGGTCGGCCCAGTCGAGCGAGATGGAGCGGTGACCGGCCTCACCGTGCCGCTTGCCCCATCGCGCGCGAGCCGCGGCCTGCGGGTCGTCGCCTGCGGAGGCCTCCACGCCGAGTGTCATCGCGACGCGAATCGCGTCAATGCGGTTCGAGGGATTCGTCTTCAGCCCCGAATGGTTGGTCAGCAGCAGCCGGACCCACACCTCGGTCTTGCCGAGGAACGGCTTGGCTTGCTCGGGCGAGACGGTGAGGGGTTGGCTCGCCCAGCCGTTGCTGTCGGCCTCTATGTCCCGGGTGCTGACGATCTGCGTCCAATCCAGGCCGTTGCTCGAGAGGTAGAGCGTATTCACGCCACCCAGGTGCCGCGCGTTGGCCATCTGCTGGACCACCACCTCCAGCTTCTCGATCCGTCGCGTGCCGTAAAAGCGGTAGGTCAACGTGCGTCGGCGATCCGGTCCGGCGTGCACGATGGCGCCCGATTCCCAGCAGCTCGCGCCGAGGTTGTCGCGGAAGGCTTCGTCCAAGAAGCGACCCGTGGAGAAGTCGTCCTCATAGACGAACCGATTCTTCTCGTCGGGCGTGATCTCAATGCCGCGATCGGCGGCGGCAAGTGCTAGGGCGTTCAAACCCATCACCGATAGCAGTGTGATTGTCAGGGAGTGTCGAGTCATCTCACGCAATGCGGTCTCCTTCGCCGTCCGACGAGGGGGCGAGCCTAAGCTGCTTGTAGGAGTCGTTATGGACAAGTTGCGGCGTTCCGTTCGTTGTGGCCCAGCCGCCCTCGGCTGGGAACCGTTTTGGTTCAGCCGCCCTCGGTTGGGAGCCCGATGGCGGGTGTATCATGGCTTCACCGATGGGGGAGGTGTCTCTCCGGTCGAATTCGAGTCTCCCACGGCTAAAGCCATGGGCCGCCCACCCATCAGTTGACGAGCGACAGAGCCTAGTACGGCATTTCAGAAGTATTGCGACTATATGCCCGAGCCGCCGGATTCATCCGGCGCGGCCGCGCGGCATGAATGCCGCGGCTCGAGCAGCAACCGTGGCATACATGAACACTGCCATAGTCGCACCACTTGTGAAACACGGTACTAGTCTTGCTGTATGTCAAAACGTTCGTGCGAACAGTTCAGTTCTCGACGAATGTGATCATCGGCCCTTCGATCAGGCCGTGGACCTCGCCGGCCTCGACGCGGCGGCGAACCTCCTCGAGATGGCCCATCCGCCGCAGTGTCTGCCAACCCCGCGGGTTGTTGAACAGATACAGCCCGTCGGCGCCCATCTCGCGGAGCTTGAGCCAGCCGGCCTCGTAGTCCTTCGGGCCGAGGTGCGCGTTCAGAGGGCGGTCGGTCTTGTCTTCCTCGGGCTTCGGGTCGTGGATGTTCTTGGCGAGGCGATCGGCGAAGATGTTTGCCGTATACGTCCACCGCGGGTAGCACTTCGTCTTGCTGCCCCGCGTGGCCTTGATGATTCGGGGGATGCAGCGGCCCTCGGGCATGAGGATGTCGAAGTAACCATTCTTGACCCAGGCTTCGGGGTCGATGCCCTGGATGGCCAGCCGCTCCGAGAGCGGGACGTTGATCTTGAAGTTGTGCCTCTGAAAGCCGGATACATAGGGCGCGTCGCCGAATGTGGCGCACAGGAGCAGCGGACGTCCCTTCTTCCGGCTTACCTCGTCCACCATGGCTCGAACGCGACGGCAGAAGCGGTTCATGTGTTCGACCTTTTTCGGTTCGTCCGGGTGGAAATAGATGCAGTGCCGCGTGAAGTCCAGGATGAACCCGTCGACGTCGTAGGTCTCGAGGTAATAGCGGAAGACCTTCGTATAGTACTCCTGCACGGGGTCCTTGGAGAAATCGAGGCGCACGTTGCCCTTGATGCGATAGGCGCTGAGCTTCTCGTGCTGTTCGCCGCGATGGTACGGGGCCGACATCCGCCACGTCGGCATGAGCTTGAAGCCGTACTTGTGCGCCCGCTCGACTGCGAGCGCCACAGGGTCGATCTTCTTCTCGACAAAAGCATTGAACGTGGCGTTGACACGCTTGTCGCCGAGTCGTCCGAAGTGCGACTGCGCGTAGTCGGTATGCGGCGTCGGATAGCGCGAGGCCGTCATCGCGCCCAGGTTCATGCCGTAGAAGGCCATGTCGTGGTAGCGAAACGCCTCGAAGATCCGCAGCACGGTCTCCTTGTCCTTGCCGTCCCACATCCAGAAGCGGGAGAAGAAGTCGTCGTCGAAGGCGATGATCCGTCGGCTTGCGTCCGCCTGATCGGTCTGGAACGCGCGAACCTGCTCCTCACGGAGCTTCACCAGGCGAACGTACGCCAGCGACGCCTCGCAGAAGCCCCAATGGAACGACTCGTACGTCCCGAACGGCTGCCGAAAGACCAGGCCCTGGCCGGTCAGGTCGGCCGCGGGTTTGAGGTTGATCTCCACGATCGCCCCGACGCGGGGCTTCGGCCGCTTCTTGTTGAGGGCGACTTGTTGGGGATCCAAGTGCACGAAGCAGTCGTCGCCGGATAGTCGGGCATCGATGCCCCCGCCGTACGGCCCGCGATACGTCGCGATCCATACCGCATACCATCCCTCGAGCTCCAGCGGATACCTCACGGCGGGCACGAGACAGGTCTCCGGCTTGTCCATGTCGCGCTCGACGGTCATGAGCATCGTGCCGTTCTTGCCGTCGTCGGTGGTGTACGGGCGCAGCCACCATTTGCCGCGCTGCGACTTCGTGGTGATCGCGTCGGCCGGCGTGAGCTTCGAGAAGTCGCGGAGGATCACCTCGTCGCCCGGCTTTGGCACGGCCCCGGCGGCGACGTTGGCGTCGGTCAGCGTCTTGGCGGATGCGGTGTGACTGCAGAACAGAATAAGAACGCATGCGCTGGTCTTCGACATCACAGCGGTCTCCTTGGTTCTCGCGTTGTTCGGACATCCACAGGCGCCGCAGCGGCATTCGCCAAGTAGCCCATGGCTTCTACACAGATGGTCCATGCTTCTCCCCGTGTAGCCTCTGCTTCTCCCCGAGTAGCCTCTGCTTCTCCCCGGGTGGCCCACCTCTTTAGAGGTGGGGTACGCGAATTCCCGGCCTGCATTCGTGTCCCCCATCGCTCAAGCGATGGGCCGCCCCTAGGGAGACGGCCGCGCACAGCCAGGGACTCTTCATAGATGTCTGCAAGCGATCTGGCATGAATGCCACGATGCGCGAGTCATCTGCCGGAATACGCTATACTCCCAGCCGACCGAACGAAAGGGCCCGCCCATGAAGACGAAGCACATCCTGTGGAAGACGGGACTTGTTGCCGTCCTCGCGGCGAGTGTGGCGCCGCGAGTTGCCCAGGGGGCTGAGGCAAGAAGCACGCAGGAAGCACTTCACATCGTGGCCGGGATGCCCGAGCCGGAATCCGATCCGTTTCGATGGCGCGTCGCGCTGCTGACACGAGCGAACCGGAAAACCGACGTGGACCTCGCCAAGCTCACCGTTGACGTCGACGGTGGCTCCGTTGCGGAGCGCGTTCTGCGAGTGAACGGTGATTCTCCCGGGGCTCCGAGGATTGCCTTTCGGCGGATCCCGCGCGGGCGCGTCTTCCCCACACCGCCGGACGACCAAGTATTCGGTCCGGCCGCAACGAGCTTTAAGCGAAACACGGCGATCCTCTGCGCCGAAGACTGCTACATGCAGACCGGGCCGACCGAGTGGAAGCCAATTCCGCAGCCGCAGTCGCCGGGCCGTGTGATGGCCGTCGGGCCGTGTCCGTACTTCTCCTACGATGGGACGGGGGTCGCCGATCTCCGCATCGACGGGGCCCGCGCGATGCTTCGGATCTATCCCGACGTGGAGCGCTTGCGGGACGACCTCCGTGGGACGCTCGAGAAGCCGCTGACGCGGCTTCGTCGAGGCAAGCGGCCGTTCAAACTGCTTCTACCCGGCTGGGCGGGCGCAAGGGTTGAGCACCGAACAGAAGACGGTTGGGAGGGCGTCGACGGGAAGGCCGGAGAGTTCACCGCCGAGCCGGGCACGTATCGGTTCACGAAGCCTTAAGACGAGACCGAACTCCGCGCCCCCGAACCGCCACACCGCGGTGACGCATCACGTCCCAGACTTCGCGTCCACGACGTAGACCTTCCCTTCAAGCGGCGTAAACGTGTCGCTAAGACCCGGCAGTTCCTTCTTGTCGGGCAGGTGCCGTCGAAGCTGCTTGCCCTTGAGATACGGGGCGTCGAACTCGACCTTGGCGGGGCGCTCGAGGTAGTTCGCCGCCACGATGTAGATCTTATCGTCCACACGCAGGGCGCGGCACTGCACCTGCGCGGAGAAGGGGCGTACACGCGGCGGATCGATGACGGTTCCCTTCTCGACCAGCGGCGTGATCTTCGCGCCCTCGGCCAGGGCGCTGTGGAAGGTCTTGCGTCGGTTCGGATCGGCGGCCATGTACCGGTAGGTCCAGAAGGTGATGGAGCCGGCGCCTTCGATGATGGATTGATAGATGTAGCTGAGCGCCTCGGGGCCGTGCGGGTGCAGATCCTCCTTGCGATAGGGGCCGATGCCGGCGCCGATCTCCCGCCAGTCGAAGCACTGCGGCACGCCCCAGACGTTCTTGCGTCCTCGCGCGGCCTCCGTGACCTTGCGGAGGAAGTAGCCGTACGTGGCCGGCGGGAAGTAGGGCAGGGGGTAGTGGTCCATCATGTGGCAATCCGCCGTCGGCATGTAGTCCGGGTAGTGAATGAACGTGCAGCTGCCGACGTAGACGATCATCTGCGGGTGATAGGGATCCTTGGCCAGGGCGGCGCGATACATGGCGCCCACGGCCTCCGGCGAATGCCCGTTCAACGCCGGCTCGTCATACATGTACCAGGAGAGGAGACGCTCGTACTTCGGCTTCTTGAGCGTCTCGAGGACCTTCTCGCGAGGCCACTCGTCCGAGTGGGCCCATTTGCGAAGGGGGTTGTGTGGAGCGAAGCGGATTCCGCTCTCCTTGCCGACGTCACCGCCGACGGTGGCGTTGACGCCCAGCGCGGGGAGCGCCTCGTCCGTCGCGCCGTACGTGCCGAAGGGGAAGAAGGGCTTGCCGTCGACCTCCAGCACGCAGCTTCGGTGGTAGAGCATCTTGACGGCCGTCGGGAAGGGCGCGAGCTTCCGGATCGTGGCCGTCTGTTCATACAGCGTCTTGCCGTCGCGAACGAGCTTGGCCGTGAGCGTATGCTCGCCGATGCCGAGCTTGGCGAGCGGGACCTCGACGAATCGGACGGACTGCATGTCGCTCTTGGCCGTGACCGATTGATTGCCGATTTGTACGTGGATGTCCGCCGGCAGCAGCGACGCGTCCGCGAACGTCAGCCGGACGCGGGCACGGTCTTCGGTTGTGTAATAGTTCTTATCGGGCAGCACATCGACGCGACGGTCGTGCACGAGATCGATGAGCTTGCGATAGACGACGGCCCGAGTCGTAGGGTCGGCGAGCGTCACGACGATGCGGCCCGCACCTTCTTCGCCGGCGGCATAGGTGAGGGGCACGGTGACGCCGTCTCCGGCGATTGAGATGTTCCGTCGTTCGTGACGGCAGCGCTCTCCCCTGCTGTTAATCACGTCGACGATGACGTCCACGTTGCCGGCCGTCTCGGGCAGCTCCGCGATGGCGAGCTCGAGCCGGTTCTCCCCGAATTGGACCTCATCGTTGGACGGGAGCAGATCGACGTGGAAGACGTCGCCGCGCCGGAGCAGCTCGAAGTATCCGTTGGCGAGCAGCTCCACGGGGATCAGCGCCCCGGCAGAGAGCAGGACCAACCCCCGGCCGACATCCTGCCGAAGTAGAAAGGGGGCCCCCGTATCGTCTTTGGCGAGCGGCTTGTACGTGTCGGCGAACGACGTGAAATGCATCGCCGGCGCCGGAAGGTGCTTGACCCATACAGGGCGTGCAAGCAGACCGTCGCCCTCGTTGGCCAGCCAACTGGTCTTCGTCACGGAGGTGCGCTGCCCCTTGCAGGCGAAGCGATCGCCCATCGTCTGGAGCAGCGTTCCCACGCCATCACTCGTTGCGCTCAACACGATGAGGATTCCGCCGTTGGCGGCATAGCGTCGAAGGCGATCGGTCACCTTGGCCATTCCGTCCGGATTCGATTCGATCGCCCCTGGTAGGACGAGGATCGCCTCGCAGCTGGGCATCACGTCGAGCCACTCCTCGGGCTTGGTGGAATCGAAGCGAATGCTCGGGAGCTGGAACGACTGGGCGAGTTGCTTGAGCATTCCGGAGAAGAAGCCGGACAGTCCTTTGCCGTGCAGGATGCCGAGCCGGGGGAAGAACGCGCCAAAGGGGCGCTCGTTGAATACCAGGTGCGGCTTCGGTGCTTCTCCCGCGAGGCCGCTTCGAATCGACTTCGCGAAGGACTGGGCCGATCCGTGAGGCGGATACGTGTGGAAGATGCCCTCCGTCCGTCGCCAGAGCGATGTCGTGTCCGTCAGGAGGAATCCCACGTCCTGTTTGGGCAGGCCGGCGATCTGGTTCTGCACCTCGCGCGGCAGGTAGTAGTCGACGGGCAACCGGGCGACGGGTTCGAAGCGAACCTTCTGCCGCGCCCAGTTGCGGCGGAGCAGTGGATAGACTTCGCCGAAGCTGCATCGCTCGTAGCCGCCCATCACGGCGGGGGGCTCCATGTTCTTGTCGATCTTGTTGATGGCTCGTACGACGCCACGATAGAGCCAGGCGTCGTGATAGCCGTAGATGCCAAGGACGACATCCGGAGACACCGCGCGGGCCCCCTGGACGACTTTCACCATCTCCGCTTCAACCCTCTGCGAGAGGAACTCGTAGTACTCTCCGCCGGAAGGCTTGCTGCGGACCCAACTCACGCGGGAGTCCTTGGGCAGGTTCCGCAGGGCCTCGTCTCCGCCCTTGCGCTCGTCGACGAACGCGTGCCAGCACAGCTTGTTGAAGCAGTAGTTCGAGTCGTACTCGTTGCCCGTGATCGTGGCCTGGTAGTCGAAGAGCCCGCCGGCCAGCCCGTGGGCCTTGGCGAGTTCCGCGATTCTTCGCACTCGCGGTCCGATGACCTCCTCCCAGTACTTGGGGTTCGTCGGGCAGACGCAGGGGCTGACGCCGGCGAAGGATTCCTTCGCACGGGTGTAACCATGCTCGGCCCCGACGTAGTCGTAGGGACCGAAGACGCGGACGGCCACCAGGCACCGCAGGTTGTGCTTCTTGGATAGCGCGCCCCATCGACGGAGGGCGTCGACGAAGGACCTGTCGGATAGATCCCCTTGTTTGCGGAACGGCACGACGATCGTGTTCACGCCGGCATCGGCGAACGGCTTGACCAGGGATTCCGGGGCGTTGGGGTCCAGCTCGATCCCTCGCATCGGTTCGGCCTGGAGCGTACCGGCGGCGGCGAACAGACACGACGTCATGATCAGGATGATTGTGGTGGGTCGCATGGTCCACTCCTCCTTCCAGAGCCACAAGAGCCATCATGCTATCCGCCGAGTTCAGGCCGGCCAACGGCAGACACCCTGGGGCCACAAGAAACGACAACGTAGCACGGGCGTCTCGCCCGTGGTCGCACGAGAGGATGTCGTTGCGGCAGCGCGAAAGCGCGAACTGGACGAACAGGGTCTAGGGTCTACGGGTCTAGGGTCTGGGGAACAACAGCAGGGGTACTGCCGTGCTGTCTCTTCAGAGCCGGGTCGTCCTCGGCCCGGTTGGCCTTTTCCAGAAATGCACAGCGACCGGCCTTGGGACCCGGCTTCGCGGAGGCTACGCCGTGGCAGCCAGGCCGGCTCGGAACAGCTTTGTCCGGCACGTCAGCCCTGCTGCTGCAGATAGTCGCGGACCTTGCGGATGCGTTGCCAGTGTGTGCCGTTCCAGAAGGCCTTGCCGCAGGAGCCGCATCGGTAGAAGCGGTCGGCCCAGACGAGACTGCGGGCGGGCACGATGTGCTGGACCTCGTCGCGCCGTGCCTCGACGAGCCGGCCGTTGCAGGCGGTGCAGCGCGGATGGCCCACTTCGAGCCGCATCGCCCGCACCACCCACTCGAGCTGCTTCATGCGTTTGAGGCCTCGCGGCAGGCGGAGGGCCCTGACCTCGCCGGAGGTGATGGCGTTTCGCTCGAAGAGGCGTCCGTCGGCCGAGACGAGCACACGGTCTTCTTGGCGGGCCTGCTCGACGAGGTCGGCGTCGTCGATGTCGGCGGAGAAGGTTGCGTCGTAGCCGATCGCGCGGAGCCACCGCGCCAAGCCGCCGCACATGGCGTCGCAGGCGAAGCGTACCTCGTCGGGCGTGGGCATACGGATGAGTATACCCGGTTGGCATCAGGCGTCGGACCCCAGACTTCAGACCTCAGTTCCTGCTTTTCGCTGCGACGGGAGTGAATTCGTGTCCCCCACCGCTCGAAGCGGTGGGCCACCCGGCACAGAAACTCACGGGCAAGATGCCCGTGCTACGGGGACTCACGGGCAAGATGCCCGTGCTA
>CAZKCX010000081.1:0-14607 GCA_964550865.1 uncultured Planctomycetales bacterium | reverse complement strand
AGGGCCAGGGCCGCCTCGATGGTGGCGGCCAGGTCGAAGTCCTCCACCACGCCGGTGTAGCCGCGGTGCCCGGCCAGGCGTGTCTCGTCAAAGTCGTTGATGCCGCAGAAGACGATCGGCACGTTGGGGAGGAAGTCCTTCCCAACGCCGAGCAGGAAGTCCAAGGCGTGATCGTCGGAACAAATCATCACGTCGATTCGCTGGTCGGCGTACTTGCGGCAAAGCAGCTCGCACAGCCCACGGAAGTACTCGTCCGTATGGACGCGCTTGACGTCCATGAATTCGAACAGGAGCTCGGCGTGCGGAGCCTTCTCGACAAAGACCGACCGGATGCCTCGCGAGATGTTGTCGGACCAGGTGAAGCCATGGTGATACGAGTGCAGGATGAGAACCCGGGGAGCATCTTGGCCTACCGCCGGATCGCGCTCTTCTTGCGCGAGGGCGCATCCGCTTTCAGAGAGGGGCTGGATCGGCGGCAGGACGACGAATCCCGATCCGACGAAAGCCGCCACGAGCACGCAGTGCGTCGGGCCGGCGAACTGCCGCACCTGTGAGAGAGCTACCATCCGGGCACTCCGGCCTACGGCGGACCGCAAGATTCCCCCGCGTGCGAGCCTCTTGCCTTTGGTAGCTTGTTCGAAAGACGGGACTAAACACAATTCTAGAGATGACTGGGTGTAGGGGCAAGTCGCGTACGCAGGAGCTTGAGGTGTCGGGACGATTTCTCCTCCGGTAGGTCGGGTCCGTCCGGAGCATCGGGACTGTGAGCTTACGGGATGCTGCGTTGGTGCTCCAGCGGTGAAAACGGCAGCGGATCGGAGCCGCAACCAGGTCGGGGGGCGCTTCGACGGATCAGACGTTGAACCGGAAATTGATGACGTCGCCGTCCTGGACGATGTAGGTCTTGCCTTCCATGCGGACCTTGCCGTTGGCTTTGGCGGTCTTCATGGCGCCCGCTTCGATGAGGTCCTCGTAGGCGATGGTCTCGGCGCGGATGAAGCCGCGGGCGATGTCGGTGTGCACCTTACCCGCCGCCTCGACCGCGTTCGAGCCTGCGGGGATCGTCCACGCGCGGACCTCGTCGTCTCCTATCGTCAGGAACGACACCAGCCCCAACGCCTGATAGCAGGCCCGGATCAGCACGTCGCGGGCGGGCTCCTCGATGCCCAGATCGGCCAGGAAGGCGGGGCGGTCCGCCTCGTCGAGCTGGGCGATCTCGGCCTCGATCTCGGCCGAGAGCGAAAGGATGAGTTCCGCGCCGTCATGCTGCAGGGAGGCCCGCTTGCCCACCTCCGACTCGTTGACGTTGAGCACAAGGATCAACGGCTTCTGCGTGAGGAAGGCATAGCTCCGCACGAGGTCCCGCTGCTCCTCGTTCTTTACGACGCTCGAGGTGGGTCGTTCGTTCTCCAGGGCGTCGCGGCACTCGTGGAGCAGCGCCAATTCCCGCTTGTCGCGTTCCTGCGTGGGCGTGGGTTTGGTGACCTGCTTCTCGAGCCGCTCGATGCGATTGGCGGCGACCTCCAGGTCGGCGAAGACCAGTTCGGTGGTCAGCTCCTCGAGATCGGCCGCCGGGTCGATGCGATCCCGGTAGGGGGGCGAGGCGTCGCTCTCGAACGCACGCAGGACGACGACGAGGGCATCGGCGTTTCGCATGTTGGCGGCCCGACGACGGAACTCGGCTTGCCCTTGTGGGCTCGCGAGCGAGACGCCGGGGAAGTCCACGAAGTCGAGCGTGGCCGGGACGATGCGCTCCGGCCGGTACATCTCCGCGAGCACGCCCAACCGCGCGTCTGGCACCTTGACCACCGCGAAGAGCTCTTCGGCCATGTGGGCGGGATCGGGTTCCTGGCCGGTGATGGCCGAGAAGAGGGTCGTCTTGCCGGATTGCGGCAGACCGATGAGGGCGACTTTCATGGTGCGGCTAGCTCCAGACGGGCGTGTCGTTGAAGACTTCGGTGGGGTTCGTCTCGGAAAAGAAGACGAGACGGGTGCCGCCGATGCGGAATTCGTCGCCGTCGATCAGGAGGACCTCGTCGATGGCTTGCTTGCCCATCCATGTGTTGTTTCGGCTCTTGATGTTGACGAGATACCAGTGCGGCCCTCGCTGCTCTAGTTGGCAGTGCTGCCGCGAGACCTTAGGGTCCACGACCTGCAAATCACAGGAGGCGGCCCGACCCAAGATGGTCGGGCTCTTCGTGAGCGGGAACTCCTGGTCTCGACCACCCTGGTGTTGCACGATCAAGTATGCCATCGCGATTCGTATTCCGATCAATGAGCCCGTCCGCGCGGCATAGCGCCGGCTGCAGGCCTACGGGCCCGCCCGACTACTCCATCATAGTGTAGCAGAGTGCGGGTCGGCCACTCCCCGGAAGAAATCTTCCCTTTGGAGATCGGCTCGGCACGCTTCCGGTCCGATACTATGCGGAAAACACGCCCAGGGGTCCAGCGCTACCGGGTGGGCCGCCCGAGCCCTCCCAATTGCCGCAGAAAGGCTTGTGCCTTCGTGTGATCGGGGTCTCGGGCAAGAATCCCCAGAAGCACGGCTCGGGCCTGGTCCTTCTGGTCGATCTTGGCATGACACTGCGCCAGCATCAGCATGACATCGACGTTACGCTCTCCGCGCAAGCTGCGTTGAAGGGATTCGATGGCCTTGTCGTACTGATGCAGCCCGATGTGAGCCTGTGCGAGCAGATAGAGGACGGAGGGATGATTGGGAGCCGTCTCCAGCGCGATCGTTAGCTCCTCTCGAGCGTCCGCCCACTTACGCTGTCGAAGGAGGGCTTTGGCGACGATGACTCGGCATGACAGATCGCGTGCGTTGTGCTCGAGCAGCGTCCGCGCATGGTCGATTGCCTCCTGATAGCGACCCATTCGGTAGCAGGCCTCCGCCAGGTTGGGATAAGGAGCGAAGTTCTCAGGGTCGATATCGATCGCCTTCTCAAGCGCATCGATGGCGTCCTTATAGCGGTGCCGGCCGATCTGGATTCGGCCCAAGGCAAGGTAGGCGTTGGCTCGATCGTCCGCATGCACCTCGGCGTCGAGCTGTGGGCGGAGGATCTCGATCGCTCGTTCGGGTTCGCCGCTCCTGGCGAGCATCTGGGCCAGGTTCCGCCGTCCGAACAAGATCGGCGACGGGATGTTCGCCCTCACGGGCCAGAGCATCAGGACGGCGAGCACGATCGCGGATCCCAGGGACAGAAGCGTGGCGCGGGATCGTTTCTCGCGCCACAGGCCGATCACACGCTCAACGCCCCAGCCACCGAGGACGGCAATCAATGGGACCATGGGCATGCGAAAGCGCGACGAGGTGTAGAAGGCCATGCACGTGAAGAACCCCACGCCCAGCAGGACGAGCAGCGCGTGTGTGTGCGGCTTCCGCAGGGTCAGGACCATGCCCACCACGCCCAAGGCGCCGATGACGCCGAACGGCATGGCGAGTGCCCGAAGGACCGGGATGACGGATCGTTCGACATAGATGGTGTAGACGTTGGCGATCTCGAGGCTGCTGAAGAACAGACGGAACTTCCTCCACATGATCCACGCCCACCACGTGGGGTGACGGCTGATGAAGACCAGGCCGCGCTTGTACCAGAACGTCGATGCCTCCGAACTCGTCAGCTTACGGCCGAGGACGGACTCGGCGCGCGACAACTGCTCTTCGTTTTGCGTGCTGACGCCGCCGCTGATGACGCCCCCGTAGCTTAAGGTCCCCGCCGCTGCCGGGTTGTTGCCGAGGAAGAACGTAATCCCGCCGGCGGAAGAGAGCGGGATGAACTGGCCCTCCGCCTGTATGTTCTGATAGGTGAAAGGCGCGATCGTCGCCCCCGCGATGGCCCAGAGCGCGATCGCCGGGACCGCTGCCCGACGTCGCAACAGCCAATGGCGCAGATAGATCCATCCCGCGGCGAGGGGCATGGCCAGCAGGAAGCTCGGACGCAGCGCGCTGGCGGCCCCCAGGGCCACCCCCGTGACGACGATCCAGCTCCAGTGGATGCGGTCCACCTGGCGAACCAGCCCGTAGGCCACGAGCAGCGAGAGAAAGGTCGCCAGGGATTCCGTCAGGAGCTTGCCCTCGATGGCGACCAGCGGGCCATAGCCCAGGACGAGCACACCGGCGACGATCCCCGCTAGGAGGCCTCCGCCGCGTCGCGCGGTCAGATAGATCAGGGCGATCGCCGCGCAGCCCAGGACCATCTGGATGTACAGCATGAGGTGATGGCCGTCCGTGATCGCCAGGACGACGGCAAGCAGATAGGGATAGAGGGGCCCCTGGGAGTGGGCCATGTTCGGCGGCGGCCAGTAGCCGCCAAGAATGCCGCGCGCACGCTCGAGATAGAGCGCCGCGTCGGAGAGGGGCTGATCGAAGTAGGGCCAATCCGCGGATTGCGCCAGATACACGATTCGAATGATCGCGGCCGAGAGGACCAGCACACCGAGGGCGATCCAATCGAGATTGCCGAGCCATGGCAAGCCCGGAGGTTTGTACGACGAATGGTCTGCCCTCTTGCCTGCTTGGACGGCTGCTCGGTTGTCCATCAGTTCTCCACCGCCGCTCGGTATTGCCAGCCGCGTATCTCGGCAGCCTTCTTCAGGCGCTTCGCCTTCTTCTCGATCTGCGAATTGGAGAAGCCGTCGAACTTGATCAGCACGTGTTCGGGAAACCGTTTCGGGTCGGGTTCGGCGGACAACTTGTGCTGCTCGCATTCTCCGACTGTAACACCCAACACACCGACGGACTTGAAACCAAGCGACTCCGTGTAGTGGTCCCACGAGTCTTTGGGGGATATCTGATCGCCGTCGTAGACCGAGAGGCGCTTCTCGTCTTTCGGCGTCGGCTTGAAGACTTGGGAGGTGATGCGGCCGGCCTGCACCCAAGACGGGCTCACCTGTCGCAAGAGCAACGTCTCGGTCGTCACGCTTCACCTTCATTCATCTTCTGGATCTGCTCGACCAGCCACTCCCAATCGTCCGCTTCGTTGAGGTTCACGCTCCTCGTGTTCTCTGCATCGGTCTGCATGTTGAGGGCGTGCCACTCAGCGGCATGAGTGGTCAGGTTGATGTCGAGGGATACTTCATTCGGCTCTCGCGACCATTCGACCCGGATGCCACCATCTTCCGTCGGGTAGAGGAACGGCAGCGGCAGATCTTCGGGGTAGTGCTGCCCGAAGGCGCGTGAGAGCCAGTCCAAGCCTTCTCCTGATGGTGCTGTTCCGCGGCCTTCGAGCCACCCGTCCTTGAGCAATCGTAGTTCGTCCAGTCGAGCAGAGAGGTCGAGCGCGTCGAGGATGCTGACGTGCTCGATGGAGTCGAATCCGAGTAGGCGGTCGTTGCGATTGAACCGCCCGACACCTTGCAGTAGGACGCGGGTGCCCGTCTTGTACCCGTTGAAGGCTTCAAGAATGGTGTCAAAATGCTGAGTGGCAATACGAGCATTGACCTTGCGGCCGTCGAAGAGTTGGACCTCAAAGGTCATGTCGTCCTGGTCGACTTCAGGCACTGCTCCTCGGATCGACGTCTCCTCTGTCAGTTCCTTCACCTTCTCGGAGGCCAAGATTAGCCGACGGCGAGTCTCCTTCGTTAGCTTCGCGGGTTCCTGGCGTTGAGGCGTTGTGAACTCAATAGCCTCACCCTCGCGAAGGCTGCGGCCGATCCGATCGAAGTAGCTAAGCGTCTTTTCGGGGAGGTAGTCGGTCACTTTCTGATTCTGTTCAACTGCACCGATTGCGCTGACAACAGCGTCGCGGGCGCGCTCGAAGTACACCTGATTGTCTGGCGGGAAGAGCGTCGTGGCGGCGACAACAAGGCTGATAATTGGGATGGCACTGCCATCCTCGATCCCGGTCAGTTTCAGTTCGATTCCTTCGGTGAAGCCCCTCGGGGATCGTTGACGATCCTTGTTTTCCTTGAGGAACTCGGATTTGGCGACCTCGACAATCATCTCCTCAAGCACCGCGAGGTCCTTCAGGAACTCCAGCGGTATCGCGCGGCCTTCGAATCGAGCGCCGGTCAGGCGTGGGTATAGGAATCGATCCATGCTCATAGGGCACCTCCATCATCATATCGGTCATGAGTGCCGTTGCTGTTCTATCATACTACTTCCGGCGATTCCGGTTCACCTTCGTCTTCCATTTCTCCGGTGACACGTCAGCGAGCCAAAGCATCGCGCGTTCGAACCCCTCCGTGAAAGAGACCGGCGGCGTCCAGCCTAGCTCTCGCCTGGCCTTGTCGATAGAGAATCGCAGCCGGGAGCCGAGGTTCGTGACGGTGTACGTCGTCAGCAGCGGGCGCGTTCGAATGCGAAGGAGCCGATAGAGCGCCTCCAGGACGGTCGCGACTCCTTCGGCGGCTCCGTAGGGAATATGCAGCCTCGGCGCCGGCACGCCGAGGTGTTGCGCGATCTGCCCGCAGAAGTCCTGGAGCGTTACGCACTGGGCGTCGTGGACCAGATAGCCCTCGCCGATCGCCCGGTCGTCCCAGCCGATGCGCAGGAGAAGGTCGACCACGTTGTCGACATAGGCGGGCCAGACGAGGGAGCCGCGCCGCCAGAAGAGCATCTCATTGTCGCGAATGGCCTCGGCCAGCAGCGGGACGAACGTCGTATCGCCCGGACCGTAGACCCAACACGGATAGACCGTGCTAACGGGCAGACGGCGTTGGGCGAACGCCCGCCACGCAAGGCGCTCGGCGGCGATCTTCGTATCGGGATAGGGCTCACCCCATCGCCACAGCTCGTCGTCCTCGGTGAGAATGCGGCCCTCGCGCGGACCGAAGACGTCGTTCGTGCTGATCCAGACGAAGCGTTGCACATGCTCCTCGACGGCGGCCTGGAGGAGGTTTCGCATGCCACCCACGTGCACCTGCTCGAATCGCTCCCACGCTGCCCAATCGGTGACCACGCCGGCACAGTGAAAGATGCGATCGACAGATCTGGCCGCCCGACGAACCGAGTCGATATCGGTGATGTCGCCCTCGACCACATCCGCACCGCATCCCGCAACGTCGTTCGTATTGGGGTCGTCCGGCAGGCAGACGGCGCGAACCCGATGATTCTCTTGAACCAGACGCTTCACCAGGCGCCCGCCGATGAAGCCGGTGCCGCCCGTCACGAGGATCGTCTCGCTAGGCATGTGGGGTGCTCCCGGGTTTGCCCGTGTCGGCCTGGGTCCCTGCGACCTTACGGTCGGTTACCCATCGCACGAGCCAGGGCGCCACGGCGTTCGCCGCGCGGATGAACTTGCTCTCCAAGCCCGGGATGACGACGAACCGCCGCTTGGCCACGCCGCGGAGGATCGCGCCGGCGACGGCGTCGGCCGACAGGACCTTGACCGTCCCGGCGATGGCCTTGGTCTCGGGCGGTTTGGTCTTGTTCTCCTCACGGAGTTGGGGCGTGTCGGTGTCCGGCGGGCAGACCACGGACACCGCGATCCCGTGCGGCTTCAGCTCGGAGCGTAGGACCTCGCTGAATCCCCACACCGCGAACTTGCTCGGTGCGTAGGCGGCATAGCCGAAGACGCCGAGGAAGCCCGCGACCGAAGAGATGTTGACGATGTGGCCGGCTCGGCGGCGCTTCATCTCCGGCAGGGCGGCGCGCGTGGTGAGCACGGTACCATGGAAGTTGATCCGCATGGTTCGCTCGAAGACGCCGTCCGTGAGGCGCTCGAAGCGGTCTGCGCCCGCGATCCCGGCGGAATTGATGAGGACGTCGGGGAGGCGCTCTTCCTCATCGAGCCTTGCGAAGGCGGCCTCAACCTGCTCGCGGTCGGCCACGTCGCAGACCAGGGGAAGACAAGGGAGCGCGGTCTCGCCCTTCACCGCGTCGATCTCCTTCGCCGCTTCATTGAGGAGCTCCTGCCGCCGCGCGAGAATCGTCACATGCGCGCCGACTGCCGCGAGCTGCCGCGCCAGTGCCAGGCCGATCCCGCTCGAACCGCCGGTGATGGTGACATGCCGATCGGCGAAGTACTCGCGCACGCGACCGCGGACCATCCGCCGGTCAAGCCGCGGAGATGAGGCATCGGACGCGGCGCGAGAGGGAACGTCCATCCGGGTGGGCGATGGCTTCGGGCGCGGACCCGAGGTTTCGGCAGGAGGCTCATGCGTGGAGAAGGGCACCGGAGAAACGCGGACGGTCGAGGGCAGAACGATCAACAAGACACCAAACCCCAAGCAGTAGGCATTGATGAACGCGTTCAGCAGGCCGTCTGCGAGGCTGATCGTGTACCGGCCGTGTTGGAGGTTGAAGCTGACGTCGAGCAATCCGAGGAAGACCATGCCGCCGCCCGCGGCGATCGCGAGCGGTCCGGCCGCACCGCGCTCGGTTCGGGTGGCCCAACCGCCCAGAAGCAGCAGCGGGGTCAGCCAGAGCAAGTCGGGCACGGGAAACGAACGCTCGAAGGCGAGGTAGACCGGGTCGGCGTCGGGCCGACGGTTCTCCACGACGAAGAAGTAGGCCCAGAACGCGATCAGCCCGAGGCCGGTTAGGATCTGGAGGGTCCCGAGCCACCGCGGGAGGCGCGATGGCGGCATGTGCTGGAGCTTGCTTCCGGACATGGTGAGTCTCCGACGCGTCGCGCCCAGACGATACCTTGCAAGGCCGGGGATCGCCAGATACCTTGGATGTCGGTGCTGGGGTGCGGACGGGCTTATCCTGCGAACCGATCCGGAGGGGTCGTTGCCCCGCACCGGTTGCCTGTCGGATGATCCCGCTCTCCACTGCCATTCGCAAGGAGAACACCCGTGAAGAAGACCCTCGTCTTGCTTTGCTTCGTCCTTGTCGCCGCGCTGCTTGCGACACCCTTGATGGCGGACCTTCGCGCCGGTGCCGCCCACGCGAAGATCACGCCGGAAGGGCCGGTTCCGCTGGCGGGATACGGCGCCCGGTGGGGCGGGATCGCGATGAAGAAGTCGACGGGCGTGCACGACGATCTTTTCGCCCGCGCGTTGGTGCTCCAGAACGGCGACACGAAGCTCGCCTTCGTGACGTGCGACCTGTGCGCGATCAACGCCGGATTGCGCAAGGCCGTCCTCAAGCGGCTTGCCGCCGCGGGGTGCGACATCCCACCCGACAACGTGATGATCACCGGCACGCACACGCACTCCGGCGCGGGGGGCTACATCTTCAGCATCGTGGCGCCGCCGGTGGCGGGCTACTTCAACCCGAAGATTCTGTCCACGCTCTCGAAGGGGATCGCCGATGCGATCGTAGCGGCCGACGCCTCGCTCGCGCCGGCGAAGTTCGGTGCGGCGTGTGAGGAGCTCGAGGGCTACAACCGAAACCGTCGCGGCGAGGAGACGGTGGACCGGGCCATGACGGTCCTTCGCTTCGACGGGGCCGACGGCAGGCCGATCGCCGTGGTCGTCAACTTCACCGCGCACCCGACCATCATCGGCGGCGGGGACATGAAGGTCTCTCGCGGCTGGCCCGGCGCCATGGTCGATGCCGTGGCCGAGCACTTCGGCGGAAAGACGGAGGTCATCTTCTGCAACGGCGCCCAAGGCGACGCATCGCCCGTTGCCGACGGAGGGCCGAAGGACAATTACGAACGGGCCGTCGCCTTCGGCAAGAAGATCGCCAAGCCCGCGATCGAGATCACCGAGAGCATCGAGCCCTCGGAATCGCCCGCGCTGAAGGTCGTGCTCACGGAGTTTGATCTGCCGCCGGGCGTGCTCGGGCGCATCTTGCCCGGCACGTCCTGCGCCCATCGAATCGAGATCGGCAAGACGTGGCTCATGGGTTTCCCCGGCGAGGCCGTCATGGACATCGGCCTGCACGCCAAGGCAAAGGCCCGCAAGCTCGGCGCCGAGCACCCTGTGGCCGTCGGTCTGGCCGACGACCATCTGATGTACTTCGTCACCCGCGATCAATTTCCCCGGGGCGGCTACGAAGTCACGATGAACATGTACGGCCCGACCGTCGAGGACACGCTGATTCGCGCCGTTCTGGGCGATCGCATGGAGGCCGCAGGGCCGACGGAGTCCGAGCGGCTCGCGGGCGGGGGACGTGTCGAGAAAGACGGCGCGATCCACGTGAAGCTCGTCGGCGACCACTACCGGATGGGCTTTCAGCACGGTCGGTTGCTCAAGAAGGAGATCCACCGGACGTACAACCGGATCATCGACGAGCTGACTCGCCAGATCGAGCCGGAGCTAAAGAAGATGTTCGGCGACAACGCGGCCATCAGTGCGATGGTCCGGCTCGTGCCCGGCGGACCGCGGACGTTGATCGAGCCGTTCCTGTGCCTCGTCGCGCGGAAGCTGCACAAGCATACGCCCGAGGAGCTGTATCGGGAGATGATGGGCGTGGCCGACGGGGCGGAGCTGGCTTACGACAAGGTCTTCCTCATGAACTCCCTCGTGACGCTCGTCGTCCAGGAGGACTACGCGAAGGTCTTCGGCGATTTCTCGATCTGCACGAATATCGTGAAGCTGCCCGACGACGCCTCGAAGCCCGTCATCCACGCCCGGAACGTGGACTGGATGTTCCGCAACGAGTTCGCCCCGATGACGACCGCCTTCGAGTTTCACCCCGAGCGGGGCAATCGGTTCCTCTCGGTAACCTTCCCCGGCGTGGTCGGCGTCTTGACGGCCGTCAACGACAAGCAGCTCAGTCTCGGCAACGAGACCGTCAACTCGAACAGCGACCGCAGCATGGACGGGATGGGCATCATGACCGTCTCGCGGATGGCGATTCAGTACGACAGCACGCTCGACGCCATGGTGCGGCGGATCAAGGACACCCCGGGCACGGCCGGCATGCACGTGATGATGGGCGACGGTCGGAATCGACGCGCGTTGGCGGTGGACCGCTCGGCCAAGTACGCCGTCGTCCGCGAGCCGCAGTCCGGGATCCTATTCGGAACGGTCTTGGGCGATCCCGGCAAGCCGTACGCCGGCGAGAAGTGGAAGGGGCCGGGCATTACGACGATCGACAAGCATGAGCGACCCAAGTACACGTGGCTCGATAAGGTGATCGCCGACGGCTCCGTGCCGTTGGAGACGGTGCAGGATTGGTGCAGGCTGATGGTGCGGCCGGACAACAACGTCTGTTGTGACACGACGATTCACACCACCGTGATGGTCCCCGCGACCGGCGAGCTATGGCTGCATCGGTGCATTCCCGATGGCGGAAAGGACTACGAGCGCTTCACGCTGCCGGTGGGCGTCAAGGCGGCACGACGGTAGCGTCATATTCGCGGGGAAGGAGAGCTGCAGGACGCGAGTTCGCTGAGCGACCTGCAGAAATGTCTGGACGGGTGGCGGAGGTTGGGTGCCCCACCTCTTCAGAGATGGCGGACACGAATTCGACCGATGATTCGCTTCCCCATGGCGCGAGCGATGGGCCCCCTCGGGCCAAGGCCATGGGCCACCCAGACAGAGGTTTGTTCTGACGCACTGTTCAATCTTCGGCGAAAGCAGCCTACCGCGCGATCTCCTTCTGCAGCCACTCGATGCTCTGCTCGACCTTGCCCGGATAGGCCTCGCACTCGATCGAGAGCACGCCCGACCAGTTCATGTCCTTGAGGATCTCGATACACCCGGCGATGTTCTCGGCGTTGACGCCCTCGCCGATGCCGACCACCGACGTCGAGATGCCCGTCTCGCCGCCGCGGACCTTCCGCGCGAGCTCTTCGCTGACGTCCTTGATGTGGCAGTGGCTCACCGTGTGCTTGAAACGCTTGAGGAACTCGACCGGATCGTTCCCGGCGATGAACGTATTGCCCGTGTCGAAGTTCATGCGGAGGTACGGCGTGTCGAACGCCGAGAGAATCTCTTCCATCGTGTCCGGGTTCGTCGTGTAGGGTCCGTGCGGCTCGACGTTGATGATGATGTCGTAGCGCTCGGCCCACTCCAGCACCACGCGGTAGTACTGCTTGATGAGGACCATGACCTCATCGTCGGTATAGCCTTCCGGCTTCCGTGAGCCGTCCGTCGTATCCACGCACGGGCAGCCGAGCCCCTTGGCGAACTGGATGGTCCGGAGGGTATAGGAGATCCCGCGGTACTGCCCCTCCGGCATGGACATCGGATAAGCGGCGTCGAGCTGTGACGTCTTCAGGCCCAGCGAGTCGAGGTAGGCCTTGAGCTTCAGCGGGTCTGTGTGCAGGGGGATGTGCGGATTGTACCCCAGCGCCTGCACGAAGTAATCGCCGTCGATCGTTCCGAACTCGATGCTCTCCAGCCCGTGCTCCTTGGCGAACTCGCACGGTACCTGGTATGGGGCATCAAAGTGCCGCCAGTTGTCCGTGTGCATGCCGATCTTGATCATTTGCGCTCGCTCCCACCTTACCCTGTTCGTGTGTACGACCCCTTCCGAATAGGGGAAGATTGGGCAAGCCGTGCGTCAATGTCAATAGCCGGGACGTTCGGTTGGGTAACGCTACGCTGCTTGCAGCAAAGATCGAACCGTGTGGCACGGCCGCCCCCGGGCTTCGCTACGCTTCGCCGTGACAAGCCCGGTCGTGAACCGTGGAAAGGTCCCAGCCGAGGGCGGCTGGGCCACCGAAGGCAAAGCTGCTCGACTGTTCAGCCATTGTTGCGAACAGCGTAGGGGCTCCTCCGCGCTTGCGTTGCCCGGCCGACGCGCTATCGTACGGGGTGTCGAATCGACGCTCCCATATCCGAGGAGGGCATCTCGATGAGCAGACCAAACATCTCGCGTAGAGATCTGTTGCGGGCAGCGGCCGGCGGTGCGATTGCCGGCGCGCTACCGTCGCGCGTGCAATGCGCGACGCGGACGAAGCAAGAGGGCGGCATCAACGTCCTGTTCCTGATGACCGATGAGCAGCACTACGCGTCGCTGTCGGCCACGGGAAACCCGTACGTCCAGACGCCCAACATGGATCGCATCGGACGCGAGGGGGCGCTCTTCCACAACGCCACATGCGTCACGCCGTATTGCTCGCCGTCCCGGGCGTCGCTGATCACGGGCGTCTATCCGCACACGCACGACATCCTCCTGAACGTCAGTCCCGGCCGAAACAAGCAGAAGCCGCTTGCGCAAGATGCCTTCCCGAATACCGAGTCGACCCTCCACAAGGCCGGCTATGCCTGCGGCCATCGCGGGAAGTGGCACCTCGGCGACAAGGGCGACTTCGATTGCTACGAGTCGTGGGCGTATGCCTCGAAGCGCGGCCGAGACTATGCGAAGTACCTGGCCAAGCACGTGCCCGCGCACAAGTACAGGGATCACCCGAGTCCGGAGAAGTATCTCGGTCGGCCCGTGGAGATGATCCCCGCGGTGAAGAAGGGATATCATGAGTTTCACGCCATTCCAAACAACCGCGTGGCGTACATCTCGATCATCGGTCGGAGCGTCATCCCGCCGGAGCACCTGCCCGAGACACAGATCACGAACCAGGTGCTCGAGCTGCTCGAGCGAAACGCGGACCGGAACTTCCTGATCACGGCCTCGTGGAGCCCGCCGCACGACCTGTGGGTCATCCCGGAGCCGTACTACAGCATGGTCGATCGGGGTAAGGTGAAGCTCCCGGGGACGCGAGATCTGCCCCCGTGGGACCAACGCAGGCCCAGCAAGCGGCTGGGCGACATCATGGGCACCGAGGGCATCGCCGAATACGCGGCCATCTATCACGGCATGGTCAAGTACATCGACGATCAGGTCGGGCGCGTCTTGCGGAAGCTCGACGAATTGGGATTGGCCGACAACACGCTCGTCGTCTTCACGAGCGACCACGGCGACATGGTCGGCGCGCACGGGTGCATCGGCAAGTCCATCTTCAGCATCTACGACGACCTGGTCCGCATCCCGCTGGTGATGCGCTTGCCGCGTCGGATCAGGCCGGGCACGGTCGTCCGCCAGCCGGTCAGCCAGATCGACGTCATGCCCACGATCCTGGACTACGCGAGCAAGCCGATCCCAAAGAAGATCCACGGTCGATCGATGAAGCCCCTCATCGACGGCCGCGAAGTGCCGTGGCGCGACTACGCGTTCTGTCAGCGCGCTCACGCCTCGCGGATGTTGCGGACGGAGCGCTACAAGCTGCTATATCGACCCAAGCCGAGGATCGTTGCGCTCTATGATTTGCAGGAGGACCCGCACGAAGACCGCAACTTGGCGACGGAGTCTCGCCACGCGTCGACCGTGCGGCAGATGCATAAGAAGCTGATCGACGTGATGAAACGCGACGGCGACCCGAAGGTGAAGCACTTCGCCCAAGATCCGTTGGCGAAGGCCTGACGTCGGCGCGGGTCGCGAAACGTCGTTTCCTCTTTGGCCTCCAGGGGACGAGGAGATGCGTGCCATGCGTAGATGCGTTTTGTGGGTCGTCGTGACGGCGGGGATCGGGTCCGGGGCCCTTGTCCCAAACGCCCCGGCGGCCGAGCCGAAGGTGACGCTCACCGACCAGGGACAGGGGCGCCTCGTGCTCCGCGTCGAATCCGACGGCGGGGCCAGACGCGAGACGTATCGCATCGGCATCGCCAAGCACTACCACCCCGACACCGGGCCGAGCGACCGGATGAAGGAGTGGGCGTCCTGGCGACTCGGCGCGTTCTGCTGCTTCAACACGAATCAATTCACCGGCAAGGAGCACTGCCGCGCGAGGGACCCGAAGGTCTTCGCCCCGCCCGTGCTCGATGTCGCCG
>CAZKCX010000080.1:0-14708 GCA_964550865.1 uncultured Planctomycetales bacterium | reverse complement strand
GAATCCATGCCAATGACAACACCGTCGTCGCTCGGTGTGATGTCAGGGGCAACTACGCGATGGGGAGCGAGACGGGGGCCGGTGGCGGAGGTGGTATCTACAACGCCGCCTCGGTGAAGGACTCCACGGTAGCCGCGAACTCGAGCGACATTTTCGGCGGCGGTGTCATGGATTGCAGTTGCATCACGGGCTGCACTGTGGTCGGGAACGAGGCGTACATGTTCGCCGGGCTCTGCGGTTCCAGCGGTCCCATCACGAACTGCGTTGTCTGGGGAAATGTTGCCGGGTACGGGCCCGACCAGGTGTCAGAGGGCTCTGTGCTGGTTTATTGCTGCATCCAGGACTGCAACAGCTACTGTGCCGATCCGAACTACCACAACATCGGCGAGGATCCCTTGTTCGTGGACGCCGACGGGCCCGACGACGACCCGAGCACATGGGAGGATAACGACTTCCGCCTGTCCCCCGACTCACCGTGTATCAACGCCGGCGACAACGTAGCCATTGCGCCGACCGGTGACACGACATGGGCCCCCGGCGAACCGAACGCCATCGTTGTCGTTGACGCTTCCATGTACAAGACGGGCGACGAAATCACCTGCGGCGGCGACTGCGTATTGCGGACCGTTACGGCCGTCGACGTCAGCACGGGGAGGGTTACGTTCGACGATCCCCTAGACGCACCGTCGGAACCCAACGTGGGTGTGGAGAACTACGGTCCCGGCGACCTGTATGGTGGCGACCGTATCATGGCCGGTCAGGTGGATATCGGCGCTCACGAGGCCTTCTGCTGCTACGGAGACATCAATCGCGACGGGGACGTGAACATATGCGATCTTATGTTAGTCATTAAGATTGCCCAAGGCTACGGCGTCTCCAGGCTCCAACGGTTCGCAGCGGACGTCGACGGCAACACCTGCATAGGGACGTCCGACATAGACCTCGTCGCGGAGTACATCTTGGAGATGATTGCTTCGTTTCCCGTGGAGCGGATGTGTGGAGATCGCAACGTGGTGCCGGATTGTGGACGCTCGCTGGAGCTGACGGTCTGGAACCAGGATATGGGAACCGTCACGGTCGAGCCCGACCATCGGTGTTACGAGCCCAACACCGTTGTGACGCTCACGGCACATCCGAACGACGGCGCGACGTTCGGTGGCTGGTTCGGTGATGTCTGGCCGCAGGAGGCGAACCACAATCCCATTACCATCACAATGAAGGCGGACAGAGAGATCGTTGCCACCTTCTACCGGTGCGGCAGCTTCAGTCCGCCGCTGTTGGCCGTCCTGTTCGGCGTGGTGGGGGTGTTCGTGATGGCAAGGCGGCGTCGGTAGGGACACCCTCGGGCTTTTCCCTGCATCAGGTGTCCGCTCTGCTTGCCCCGGTGCTTCCGCCAAAAGCGAGACACGGGCGGACTGCGGGAGCATCCCCGGAGAGAATCGGGCGCGAAGGGTCCGGCATCGTGGGCCCGGGGAGCGCCGGTGCAAGGGACGTTGCTGTCACAAAAAAAGACCCGCTGTCCAATGCGGAGAACGGATCTTTCGACCTGGCCCGTGAGGACTCGAACCTCAAACTTCCTGATCCAGAGTCAGGCGTTCTACCAATTGAACTACGGGCCAATATACGAACCATTTCAATCCATTCCGCGAAACGTGTCAAGATCCGCTGCGGGCCGCGCGGCACCGTTGTCGTTGAGTGCCTCCGGCGATATGATCACGCCGAGTGAAGCGCGGCATCCACCATAACGAAGAGGCAGGCGTTCATGAGCGGACTGAATTCCCAGGAGAGCGAGAACAAGCCAACCGGCGAAGACGGAACCTCCGGCGGACCGAACGAGCGCCAGGCCGAGCGGATGGACTTCATCCGGCAGGCCGTTGCCCACGACTGCCGGACCGGACGGTTCGGCGGGAAAGTGATCACGCGCTATCCGCCGGAGCCGAACGGCTATCTCCATATCGGCCACGCCAAGGCCATCTGGATCAACTACGGCATCGCCCAGGAGTTCGGTGGGCAGTTCAATCTCCGGTTCGACGACACCAACCCCATCCGCGAGGAGCAGGAGTTCATCGACGCCATCTGCGACGACGTGCGCTGGCTCGGATGTGACTGGGGCGAGCATATCTACTTCGGCAGCGACTACTTCGAGCAGATCCACGAGTACGCCGTGGAGCTGATCAAGAAGGGCAAGGCCTACGTGTGCGATCTCACGGTCGACGAGATCCGCGAGCATCGCGGCACGCTCACCGAGCCCGGCCGGAACTCGCCCTATCGGGACCGCAGCGTCGAGGAGAACCTCGACCTCTTCGAGCGGATGAAGGCCGGCGAATTCCCCGACGGCTCGCGCACGCTCCGCGCGAAGATCGACATGGCCTCGCCGAACCTGAACCTGCGGGACCCCGTGATGTACCGCATTCGGCACGCGCACCATCCGCACCGCGGCGACGACTGGTGCATCTACCCGATGTACGACTGGGCCCACGGCTTGCAGGATTCGATCGAGAGCGTCACGCATTCGCTGTGCTCGTTGGAATATGAAAACCATCGGCCGCTCTACGATTGGTTCATCGATGCCATCAACGAGGGCAGACCGGAGCCGATCCATCACCCACAGCAGATCGAGTTCGCCCGCTTCAATCTGACCTACACCGTGATGAGCAAGCGTCTGTTGCGCGAGCTGGTCGAGGGCGGACACGTGTGGGGGTGGGACGATCCGCGGATGCCGACGCTTCGCGGGCTTCGCCGTCGCGGGTACACACCGGAGGCCATCCGCGACTTCATGAAGCAGATCGGCGTCAACAAGTACGTCAGCACGATCGACCTGGCGCTGCTCGAGCACTTCGTCCGACAGCATCTGAACCAAGTCGCCCCGCGCGCGATGGCCGTGCTGCGTCCGCTCAAGGTCGTCCTGACGAACTATCCGGAGGGGAAAGTCGAAGAGCTCGAGGCGATCAACAACCCGGAGGACCCGTCGGCCGGAACCCGACCGGTGCCGTTCTCGAAGGAGCTCTACATCGAGCGCGAGGACTTCATGGAGGACCCGCCCAAGAAGTTCTTCCGATTGGCCCCCGGACGCGAAGTACGGTTGCGCTATGCCTACTTCATCACGTGCCAGGAGGTCGTCAAGGACGATGCCGGAGAGGTCGTCGAACTGCGTTGCACCTACGATCCCGCAACCCGCGGTGGCGACGCGCCGGACGGCCGCAAGGTCAAGGCCACGCTGCATTGGGTGGCTGCCGCGTCGGCGAAATCCGCCGAGATCCGGCTGTTCGACCACCTGTTCACCCAGCCCGACCCGACGGACGTGGAAAATGGGGGGACCTTCCTCGACAACCTCAACCCCAACTCGCTGGAGGTGATCGACGACGCCAAGATCGAGCCCTCCCTGGCCGAGGCCAAGCCCGGCGACCGCTATCAGTTCGAGCGGATCGGCTACTTCTGCGTCGATTCCGATTCGACGGACGACAAGCCGGTTTTCAACCGCACGGTCACGCTCAAGGACACGTGGGCCAAGATCCAGAAGCAACAGAAGCAGAAGGCCAAGAAGAGATAGCCGCATCGTCCTGAGATGAGCCGACCGCTTGCGAGCGGCGATCGCCGTGAATCGTGGTCTGATCCCACCGATGGACACGCCACCAGTCACGGAGGCGGTCGACCTGCCACGTCTGGAGTTGAGGATCGAACCGCCAATCGACGCGTGGTGCGTCGGGGAAGAAGTCCGGGAGGATATCCCCGAACCACCACTTGCAGAAGAACACCCGCGCATCGAATCCCGGACCCATTGCCGTTGGATCGAGCAAGGGGAGATCGAGGGCCTTGCGATCCCCCTTGCACAAGAAAGCGAGGCCCGCCGTGGTCGGCGGGATCTCGCCGGCGAGGAGCAGCGTCCTGATTTCCGGCAACGCCTCGTGTCGACCGAGGAGGAAGAGGGCGCAGAGGTAGTAGCCGCGGAGCGGCAGACGCGTTTCGTAGCGCGGATGCTCGCGTGTCGTTCGAGCGTTGAGATACGCGGTGAGCTCGGGCTCGTCTCGTCCGCGTTGGGCGGCGAACACCGCCAGGGCAAGCGCCGCGCTGCCGCGGAGGGCCTGGTTGGGGGAACCCAGGGCATCACGGAGGCGCCTCAGGGGGCGGTTACCTGCGGGGAGCTGCGTGAGCTCGTACGTGGCAAGGTCGCGGATGGGAGCGGATTCCGCTTTCAGCAGTTCCAGCAGGAGGGGGGCGGCAGTGGACGCATCGACGCTGCCGGCCGCGCGGGCGGCGCTTAGGGCGACCCGGGGACGGTCCGGCAGCCGTGTCGCAATATCCTTGAAGAGCGGCAGTGTGGCAGGATCGCCGAGGGCGGCGAGGGATTCCAGGCAGGCGGCGGCCAGGGCGTCTTCACCGGTCTGCAGCGAGCGCTCGAGTCGGTCGAGCAAGACGTCGCGGATACGGCTTGCTGGTGCCGATGTGGATTCCCCCGACGTGTTCCGGGCGCACCTTCCGACGGCGGCAACCGCAGAGAGCGCCACCCAGAACTTGGGTTCGGCCTGAGCGATGCAAAGCAGACGCTCCCATTGGACAGGTGTCAGTGGTTCTCGCAACGACCACTGGCATCGCGCGCGGACGAGAATGCTGTTGTCCTCCAGGACGCGTTCCAGCAGGCGGTCCGGGTCGCGGGCCGCCAAGGCGGCCATCCCGCGTACGCAAGGCTCGGAATCCACCCGAAGCAGCTCGGCCAAGAGCGATCGAGCCCGCGGCGGCAAGACGTCGCGCGACGCCCGTGCGAGCGCCCAGGCGGCGGCCTCGCGTATGGTGGGCTCGGGATCGCCGAGGCCATCGGCCAGCGCGGTCACGGGGTCGGCCGGAATAGGCAGCGTGGAGAGCATGAGGACCGCGCGCCGACGGACGCTCGGGACCGAGTCATCGAGGCACGCTTGCAGGAGGTCGGCGCAGCGATCCTGTAAGACGATGGCCGTGCTGAAGATGGCTTCCTCGCGAACCTGGGCCGAATCATCGGCAAGGGCTTCCGTCAGCACGTCGGCGAGGTGGCGTTCCGCGGCGGGACCCAACGCACCCATACGGTGCAGGGCGGACACACGGGCGGGAGCTTCTCCGCAGCGACACTGATGCGCAAGCCATCGCGCCCGCTGCCGGACGGATCGATTCGGCACGTCCCACTGGCCACCGAGGATAAGCACCCTCGCGAAGGCGGCGAAGCGGTCGGTGCCTTCGGATTGCTCGAGACGGGATTCGGCAAGTTCCCGGAAGCTCGGGACGTTCCGAAAGAGCCATGCGGCTGCCACGCGTGCTTGCAGCGCGCCGATGTCGTCGGTGCGCGCCGCCAAGTCTGCGAGCGCATTGAGGAGACGTGCGCGAACGGTGGGATCCTCGCGCGCCAGGGGCAGCAGGCTCTCCAGCGAGCGGGCGCGCGCGGTGGGATCGGCGCTGTCGAGATGGGCGAGATGACGTTGCTTCTGAAAGACGGGCCAAAGCAGGGCGACGGCTGCGATCGCCGAGAAGGCCACCAGCGTGAAGGTGAGCATACGCCTGGATGCACGGTAGACCCGACGCGACTGGGTTGGATCGTCTTGCATGGGAGGGACACCCGACGGCGTTGCGTTTGTTGACAACGGACCCGCGCAACGATTATGGCTGGATCTGGCGAGTGCGTAAACGCGTGCGCGCACGCCCAGGAACCGAGACCGCGATGAGCCAAGGGACGATTACCGTCGCGACGCTGCAGCCGCATCTGGCTCGTCATGCGCCGGCGGAGAATTTCGAGGCCGTCCGTAGGCTGTTGGGTTCTCGCGGCTCGCAAGGACCGTTGGATCTGATCGTGCTCCCGGAGGTATTCGACGGCACGATCCCCGAGTTGGACGAACAGCTCGATGCCGAGCGATCCACCTCCCAGGCGCAGGATTTCCTTCGCAAGCTGGCGACGGACACCGGTGCCCACGTCGTGGGCGGCAGCATCGCCTACCGCGTGCCCGGGGAGAAGATCGTCAATGCGTGCTTTGTGGTGGACCGATCGGGACGGATCGTCGGCGAGTACCGCAAGCGGAGGCTCTTCGGACCCGAGGCCGTCTGTCGGCAACCGGGAGACGCCCCCGGGGCATTCGATCTGGGGGATCTCCGCGTCGGCGTGTTGATCTGCGCGGACCTGTGGTTTCCGGAGCTGGCCCGAGAGCTCACGGCGGACATCGACCTGCTCTGCGTCCCGGCCAAGACGACGGTGGAGGCACCGGATCACGTCGAGTATGCCCAGGGGGTCTGGTGGTCGATGGCCATGACGAGGGCCACGGAGAACGGCCTGCCCGTCGTCGTGTCCGACTGGTCGCGAGGGGGACACGACATCCACTACACCTCCGGGGTGAGCAGCATTACGGACCCGTCGGGCCGACCGCACATGCAGCACGTACAGCGGCGATTGCAGGAAGGCCAGGAAGGGGTGATCGTGGCCCAGGTCGACCTTGACGCGGTCGAGCAGATTCGCCAGTATCGCCGATCAGTGGGCCTGTTGGCTTCCACGGAAGCGTCAAGAGGCGATTCGGCGAACCGAGAGGACCGATCCTAGACATGACAGCAGACGCCGAATCTTGCGCGTGGACGCAGCTGGGCAGCGAGGAATTGCTGGCCACCCCGTTCCTGCGCGTTCGCAGGGACCACGTGATCCGACCCAACGGCCGGGAGATGTCGTACGATGTCTTCTGCATGCCGTGCGACGTGGCGGTCATCGTGCCGACACGTGATCGCCGGGAGCTGCTCATGATCCGGCAGTTCCGTCAGGCGATTCGCAAGCAGAGCTATGAGATTCCCGCCGGGGGGATCGAACCGGGAGAGAGCGTTCAGGATGGCGCGCGGCGGGAGCTGATCGAGGAGACGGGATACGACTGTGCGAACATGACGCTCGTGCGGGCTTATCACCCGATCGTGGGGCGTTCCAGCGTGGCCTTCAATGTGTGCCACGCGCCGGAGCCGGCTCGACGGGGTCCGCCGACGGATCCCGATGAGGCCGATGAGATTTTCTGGGCGGATCGAGAACGTTTTGCCGAGCTTTGGAAGGACGGCTCGATCCACGCGGGCGCGACCGTCACGGGCGTCCTGATGGCCGTGGCGGCGGGTTGGCTGGACTGGGACCTTGCGGAACTCTTCGGCGGGCCGCCGCCTGGATAATTGCCCGGCGAATTTCTACATTGGCCCTTGGCGAGCCGGATCGCGAGCCTATAATCCGTAACTCCCGTGATGGGGGCAAGTCGGAACACGTTTCAGCGCGAGTCCAAGGAGGAAATGAATGGCCCTGAACATCAAGATTGACGAGGACGAGTGCATCGGTTGCGGAGAGTGCGCGGAAACGGCCCCGAACACCTTCGAGGTCAACGATGACAACATCGTCGAGGTGAAGGATCCGGGCGGCGACGAGGAGGACACCATCGTCGAGGCCGCCAAGAACTGCCCGGTGGAGGCCATCATCATCACCAACGACAGCGGTGAACAGCTCGCCCCATAGGGCGGGGCTCGTCCATCCGTTCCGTTGACGACAAGGACGTCGGTGTGTCGACGTGGCAGAGACGCGGCGCGCCGATATACCGACGGCTTGTCGACTTCACGATCTAAGCCGTTTGCAGGAGTCGTTGACACGCTGCGGGGTTCCGCTGGTTGTGGCCCAGCGGGTCGGCCTGGCTCACCGCAAGCCGCCCTCGGCGGGGCAGTCTGATGGCTCACGGCCGGGTTTGTCACGGCGAAGCGTAGCGAAGCCTGGAGGCGGCCGTACCACACTGCCCACCCAGTCTTGCCAACCGCTTAGGCGAAGCGCACGATCGCCTTGTATTCCTCCAGGCGCGATTCCACGTCGTCCGCTCCTGCGCATGCGGTGATCCCGTCCAGGCTGAAGCCCTCGATCGCAAACGAGGCACAGATCGTGCCGCGCGCCAGCCCGCCGCGGAGGGTCGCCTCATCGTAGGATCCCCGGCTTGCGAGGAAGCCCATCATGCCGCCGGCGAAGCTGTCCCCGGCTCCGGTGGGGTCGCAGACGTTCGTCGTCGGATAGGCCGGGAGGACCGCGACCGCCTCCGGCGTGACGAGCATTGCCCCGTGCTCCCCCTTCTTGATGATGATGAACTTGGGCCCCCATTCCAGGATCCTTCGCGCCGCGGTGACGAGGTTCACGCTTTCGGCGAGGGAGCGGGCCTCCGCATCGTTGATGACTACTCCATGCACCATCGACAGCGTTCGGATCAGCGAGTCGCGCTCCGTATCGATCCAGAGGTTCATCGTGTCGCAGACGACCAACTCCGGACCGTCGAGCTGACCGAGCAAGTCCCGCTGGAGATCCGGGTGCGTGTTGGCCAGGAAGACGTACTTGCTGTCCTTGTACGCGTCGGGGATCCGCGGGCCGTCTTCGCCCAGAACGTTTAGATCGGTCTGTAGCGTCGTGGCCTCGTTCATGTCGCCGGTGTAGCTGCCCTGCCATCGGAAGGTCTTGCTGCGGGTGCGGACCTCCAGTCCGGTCAGGTCAAGCCCGCGGGCGGTCATCTTGTCGCGGAACTCGTCTGGGAAGTCCTCGCCGACGACTCCGACGAACCGCACGGGCGTGAAGATGCTCGCGGAAAACGAGAAGTACACGGCCGACCCGCCCAGCACCCCTTCCACGTTGCCGTAGGGGGATGTCACGGTATCGATGCCGATGCTGCCGGTGACCAAGAGAGACATATGTAATTCCCTCGCTATTTCGTTGCGTACCGGTTTGTCTAGTCGGCGCTGCCCTCGGCCGTTGCGTCAAGGAGCTGCTGCGCGTTCAACCGAAGGATCTGGTCGTGCGGAGTCAGTTTGTTCTCCCGGTCCCATCGAGCCACGGCTTCCATCACGCGCGGCAGTCCGAGGCTGATCCGAACGCGGCACCGGCGACGATCCGAGCCCCATTCCACACTCCGCAAGGGAGCCTCGGCCGCCAGGGCATGCACGTCCGTCTTGCCCGCCGTCTTCTGCTTGATGAGCGAGCCGATTGTCTTGTCCTGCGAGACGCGAACGTCCAGGAGCCGGCGATAGAGATCTCGTCGCGCGCGCTGGAGGGCGTCATGGAACGCCGTCTTCTGCGCCAGCGTCCAGTCCTGGTCGTCGAGCCTGCCCTTGGGCAGGCCGGCGTCCTCCGTGGAGGCGGAGGGGTGCCCGCAGCCCAAGAGGACCCACACCGTGCCGAAAGCGACCGCAGGCAGGATTCTGTGTGCCATTCGACCCCCTCGCCTCAAAGGTCCATGGGGAAGCTATCGAGCTGTTCGGGCCCTTGCTCGGTAAGCACGTAATTGTGCTCGAGCCGGATCCCGCCCTGGAGATGCTCGCCGTAGATACCGGGTTCCAGTGTGAACACGTTGCCGACCTCGAACGTGTGCTCGCAGCCGATGATCATGCGCGGGGATTCATGGGGTTGAAGGCCGATCCCGTGCCCCGCGTGATGGAAGAAGCTGTCTCGGGCCAAGGCGCTGGCGTGGAGCCGGCGTTGCATCTCCTCGCGGACCACTCCGCCGGTGATCCCCAAGCGAATCATCGCGGCAACTGCCTCGAGTGTCCCGTGAACAAGCTCCCAGGCCTCGCGTTGGGCCTCGGAGGGTCTGTCGACCGCGAAGGTGCGACACAGGTCGCAGGCGTAGCCCTCGATCCGCGGGAAGATGTCGAGCACGTAGAGATCCCCCGGCTCGATTGCGCGCGACGTCGGCGGGCCGCCGCCGCGATTTGCCCGTTGGCCGGTGGCAAAATCCCCGTCCAGTCGGAAGCTGCTGGCCAGCTCCTGTACCATGGCGGTGTACATGGCGGCATGGATGTCCAACTCCGTCCTTCCGACCTCCATCACGTTCCTTGCGGCTCGGTACCCGGCCTCGGCGATGCGGATGCTGTCGCGGATGGAGTCGACCTCGTCGGGGTCCTTGCAGCGCCGAAGCGCAAGCATCGTCGGGCGGAGGTCGATCCACGTGCACTGGGCGAACGCGTCGCGCAGGACCGCCGAAAGGAGCATGGGTAGCGACGTGGCCTCCACGAAGAGGCGGATCGGGGATCCGCAGTCCCGAACCGCCGTGGTGAGCAGCATCGCCGCGTCCTCGACAAGGTCGTCGATCAGCTTCTCAATGGAGAACACCGGGTACATCAGCACGCGATCTGCGGCCGCCTCGCCCGGACCTTCCGGGGCGATGAGGATCGTGGAACCGTCCGCCCCCAGCAGCAGGATCGTCGGCTGCTCGGCTTGGGCAAGCCTACCGGTCAGGTAGTAGACGTGTCGGTAGTCGCTGACGACGGCCAGGTCGATCTTGTGCTCGGCCATCCGCTCGAGCAGGCGTTCTTGCCGCTTCTTCGATTGTTCCACGCTGAGCATGGCATGCTCCTCGCACGACACGGAGAAGGCGACATGATACTCGCCCGCGTCCGGAGCGTCCACGTGGGTATCGACCCGCCGGCGGATCGGTATAATAGCGCCCTGGTGCTGCCAGCAGCATGGAGAAGACATCGCGGTCGAGTGAAAGGAGAAGAACATGAGCCCTTGGACGAGAACGGTATTGGCGGCAGCGGCAGGCGTCTTGGTGGGAGCGGCCTCGGCAGTCGGCGCCGAGCCGAGCTTCGAGAAGCCCTTCCGTATAGGGATGATCGGTCTGGACACCTCGCACGTCGTGGCGTTCACCAAGATCTTCAACAACGCCAAGAAGCCGGACCCGCTCGCCAAGTTCAAGGTCGTGGCCGCGTACAAGGGGGGGAGCCCCGACGTCGAGAGCAGCCGCACCCGCGTGGACAAGTTCACCGAAACGCTGAAGAATGACTTCGGCGTGAAGATCTACGACTCCATCGAGGAGTTGTGCAAGCACGTGGACGGTATCATGTTGGAAAGCGTCGACGGCCGCCCGCACCTCAAGCAGGCCCGCCCGGTCATCCAGGCCGGCCTGCCCATGTTCATCGATAAGCCCGTGGCGGGCAGCCTCGCGGACGTCATCGAGATCTATCGCCTTGCCAGGGAGGCGAACCTCCCGATCTGGGGCGGCTCGTCCCTGCGGTTCGACAGCAACGTCGCCAAGGGGGCGGAGTTTGCCAAGCAGCACTCCACCAAGAAGGTCATCGCGTGGAGCCCCTGTCACAAGGAGCCCCACCACCCGGATCTGTTCTGGTACGGCGTGCACGGCGTGGAGATCCTCTTCCGCGTCATGGGCACGGGCTGCGAGAAGGTCGTTCGCAAGGAAGGCACGGACATCGTCACGGGTACGTGGAAGGACGGTCGCATCGGCGTGTTCGACCCCACGCGAAAGGACTACGGCGTAGAGGTCATCGCCGAAAACGATACGTACAAGGCCAAGAAGAAGGGCGACTACTACAAGGGCCAGATGAAGGCCATCGCCGAATACTTCACCAAGGGCAAGATCCCCGTGCGGCCCGCCGAGACAATCGAGATGTACGCGTTCATGGAGGCCGCCGACGAGTCCAAGCGGCAGGGCTACAAGGAGGTGAAGATCGCCGACGTCATGGCCAAGGCGAAGAAGTCCTGTGCCTCCCCGTAGCACGGACGTCCCGCCCGTGAGCGTCGTTCCGTAGCACGGGCGACCCGGCTTCGCCAACGCTTCGCCGTGGCAAGCTCGCCCGTGGAGCCACACCTGCGCGCTATGGCATTGCGCGGGATCGCGTCGTCCTAGGATATGCGCGATGACGCCGGATCCTCCGTTTCCACGCCGGGTGGCAGGACATCATTGCATATTCCAGAAGGAAATACGTCCATGACTGCACCCATCCAATACGTCTTCGGACCGGTCCCGTCGCGACGGCTGGGGCGATCGCTCGGCGTGGACCTCGTCCCGTTCAAGACGTGCAGCCACAACTGCGTCTATTGCCAGCTGGGCCGAACCACCGTCCACACGGCGGAGCGGGCCGAATATGTGCCCATTGACGAGGTGCTCGCCCAGCTACGAGGCAAGCTGGAATCGGGGGATCGGCCGGATTCGATCACGCTCGCCGGGTCCGGCGAGCCGACGCTCCACCTGCGGATCGGGGAGGTCATCGCGGCCGCAAAGGGCATGACCGACGTCCCGGTGACGATTCTCACGAACGGCTCGCTGTTCGATGGGCCGGAGGTGCGAGCCGCCTGCGTGCAGGCCGATCGCGTGGTGCCCTCGCTCGACGCCGGCAGCGAGGAGGTCTTCCAGCGCGTCAACCGACCCGCGCCGGGCTTGACGCTAGAGCGTCACGTCGGCGGCCTCCTCGCCTTCCGTGAGGAGTTCCGCGGGGAGATCTGGCTGGAAATCATGGTGGTGGCCGGCATGAACGACTCGGACGAGGAGGTCGATCGGATCGCCGCCCTGGTCGACCGCCTCCGGCCGGATCGCGTGCAGCTAAACTCCGTCGTTCGTCCGCCGACCGAGCCGGAGGCCCGCGCGGTAGAGCCGGCCCGACTAAGGGCGATCGCCGACCGGATCGGGCACGACAGCGAGGTGATCGCCGATTACCGCACGCGTCATGCCACACCGGAGGTGACACGCCAGCGCGAGGAGATCCTCGACACCCTCAAGCGTCGGCCCTGCACCGTCAGCGATTTGGCCGCGGGGATGGGCATCCATCGCAATGAGGTCGTCAAGAACGTCGAGACGCTGACGGCCAAGGGCTTGATCAAGCCCGTCGAGTGCGACGGCCGCACCTATTACCAGGCGGTCGAGGCCGATGCGTAGCCCCTGCGGCGTCATGGCTCGGAAGGGGCCGCGTTGTCCGTGGGCGCGAGCTTGGGCTGATCCTTGCCGGCGGAGGGCTTGTCGGCGCCCCGACGATGCGGACGCTCCATCAGAAAGGTGATTCGCTCAAGATCCTCGGGGGCAACCACCTTGCGGAGCAGGTCCCGCGCGCGTCGTAGTCCGGTTCGTCGGGACATGTGCATGAGAACGATGTGGGGGTTCTCGAGCCGTGCCAAGACGGCGGCAAGCTGGCGCACGTGCAGGTGTTTGCCGTGCTTGGCGCGCCGAATGTGGTCCGATTCGAAGAAGGTGCACTCCAGGAGCATGACGCGGGCCGTCCGGACGTACTCCACATCGAAATGGGGCCCGTCGGCCGTATCGCCGGGATAGCACACCAACGGCACCTCGACGTCGTACTCGATTTCGGTACCGCTCCTCTTTAGCTGGACGAGCTGCGGGCCCGAGAGCTCTCGGTATTCCGGCAGCAGCTTGCGACGGGTCTCGATCAAGCAGAACCCGAGGGCGGGGCACCGGTGGTCGATGGCGAACGTGCGAACGATCAGGTCGCGCCGCAAGCGGTACTCCTCTCCCGGCTCCAGGCCGACGATCTTGGCGGGCGAGGGGTGGCCTTCGATGTCCGCCCACACCCGAATCAGGTCTCGAATCGGGCCGACCAGGGGGACCGGCACGAGCACGGTTCCCGGCGCGTTGCCGACGAACGCCCGCTGCGAGAAGTAGTAGGCGAGCCCGGCGGCATGGTCCATGTGGCCGTGAGACAGGCAGACCGTATCGATGTTGATGACCTCGCGCGGGGCCCGGCCGATGTCGAAGCAGACGTTCAGCTCCGGGGCCGCCACCACCGTCTCCTCGCCGGCGAGGGAGAAGCCCACCAATCGGATGTC
Organism: uncultured Planctomycetales bacterium; assembly: GCA_964550865.1. Lineage (GTDB taxonomy): Bacteria > Planctomycetota > Phycisphaerae > UBA1845 > JAFGLZ01 > JAFGLZ01. Next base: position 1,144 of record CAZKCX010000080.1, on the reverse strand, counting down.
CCCAACGCGTTTGTCGACCATGTGCGTAGGCATAACCTTCCCATCATAGCGGGGCCTCACGGGCAATGCGAGCACCGTGCGGGCCTCCGCGCATCGCAACGCTGACGGTGATCCTGCCCTGAGGAATGCCGGGCCGCCTTTACTTGGGCGGTGTGGCCTCCGACAATCTCCCTGCGTTGCCGGGGATGGGTGGTCCTAAGATCCGCCGCTCCCTGTTGCACCAAGACCAACCGGGCAAGAGGGCCACGAGGATGGCGACTGCGGCGGGGACATCCACGAAGACCATACTCCGAATGGAGGAGGCTAGCCGTGTCTTCCGTATGGGCGAGGTCGAGGTGCCCGCCTTGCAGGACATCGATCTGGAGATCGAGCAGGGCCAGTTCGTGGTCATCCTCGGGCCGTCCGGCTCCGGCAAGAGCACGCTGCTGAACCTCGTCGGCGGGATGGATCGACCGTCGTCCGGCCGTGTCTGGTACCACGATACCGACCTCTCCGAGTTGAGCGACGCGGCCTTGACCGAATACCGCCGCGAGAAGGTCGGCTTCATCTTCCAGTTCTACAACCTCGTTCCCACGCTGACGGCCTACGAGAACGTCCAGGTCGCCACGGAGCTGGTGGCGGATCCGATGCCTCCGGCGGACGCCCTGGACCTGGTCGAACTGCGCGATCGGGCGGGGCACTTCCCCGGGCAGCTCTCGGGCGGCGAGCAGCAGCGCGTGGCCATCGCGAGGGCGCTCGCCAAGAGGCCCGAGCTGTTGCTGGCCGACGAGCCGACGGGCGCGCTCGATCTCAAGACCGCCCGACGCGTGCTCGGCATCCTGGAAGACCTGAACCGCGATCGAGGGTTGACCACGATGCTGATCACCCATAACCCGGCCATCGCCGGCATCGCCCGATGGGTCGTTCGGCTTGCCAGCGGACGCCTGACGACGTCGGAGACCAATGAGAATCCGATCTCCGCCGAAGAGGTGACGTGGTAGCAGACGGAAGGCCGCCATGACCGTCCTGAATCGAAAGCTCATGCGGGACATTCGCGGCAGCGCGGGGACGCTGGCGACGATCATGGCGATCATCGCGGTCGGCACCGGCTCGTTCATCGGGTTCGGGTCGGCCCACCGGATCCTGACGGCAAGCCAATCGGCCT
>CAZKCX010000079.1:11704-14719 GCA_964550865.1 uncultured Planctomycetales bacterium | reverse complement strand
TGCCGAGGTAGCCGCACAGGCCGCTGAAGAAGCCGCCGGTCAGGAACGCGAACGGTACCAGCCAATGCTGGGCATGGAACCCGAAGGCCATCAGGGCGAGCAGCCCCGAGACGACAATGAAGAAGATTGTCACGATCTTGTACTGCTGTCGGAGGTAGGCCATCGCGCCCTCGCGGACGTGCCCGGCGATCTCCTGCATCTCCGGGTCGCCCTCGTCGGCGGCCATGACCTGCTTATAGAAAATCCAGGCGAACACGAGCGCCAAAATCGCCCCGATCGGCGCGAGCCACCAGATGAGCGGAATCGAGATCTCGCCGTGGATGGCCTCCTCTGCGGCCTCCGCCTCGGGCGGGGGCGCTGCCTTGGCCTCCGCCAGGACATCGGGGACGAGCACGAACAACCCTAACAGCCCGGCCACGACTACGACCAGTGCCATTCCGACGCCGTACCGATACGCTCTCTTCACGGCCTGACCTCCCTTTCTCATGTCCATGTCCGAGGCCTGACTTCAGCGCCGTGGGCGTTGCGCCGACCGAAACAGTCACGCCGCCCAATCGACGTACGTTGCGCGCAGAAAACCTGGTAGCTCAGACGCCCGCAAAGGATAACAGAGACTCACCCATTTTCCACAGGTTTTTTCGACGGGGGGTCGAAGGACTCCTCTCGCGACCCGACGCTGTCGAAGTGAGGGTGAGGACTGGACAACCACCCTGGCCCATCGAGCGTGCGTGCAGCGACGTCCCGCGTCTCGATGAGCCTTTTGGGGAAGGAACCGACTTTCGTAGCAGATGGGATTGCGCTCTCGCCTGGACGGCGAATGCGCTAGCGACGACTGGCTTGTGCCCGTTGCATCCGCTTCAGGGCCTTGCGCAGCTGGCGCCGGCGACGTTCGGAAGGCTTCTCGTAGTAGCTGTTTCGCTTGATTTCCTTAATCAGGCCTTCCTTCTCGCACATCTTCTTGAATCGCCGAAGCATGTTCTCTGCCGGCTCATTGCCGCGCGCCTTGACCTTGATCATCCTGCTACAAATCCTTTCTCGCTTTACGTAACCGCCAGCTACCTGAAGACGTTGTATGCCGAGGCGGAATCGCTATGCCCGCCGGAACGATGCAGTATACCCCAACCGTGTCGAATCCTGCAACCAGAATCGGCCGCTACATCGCGTACTCGTAACCGCCGACGCCCCATGATCCCCGCTGCCCCTCTTAGAAAAGGGCCGGATTCCGCATGCCGGACGGGACCGCTCTGCAGCGCGCAACGTGCTCAAGCCTGCTGGTCGGCTTCCGTTTGCGGCGCCCGACGGCGCAACGTAGCCAGCCGATAGATTACAAAGAGGCCGAATGTTAAGAGGATCAACTCCCCAACCCGCCACGCGACCCGATCGGCCAAGTCGTCGCCGAGCATGCCCAATTGCTCCGCCCTGGCCCCGAGTCGCTTATCGATATCCTCTATCCGCTCTGTCAGACGCGGCTCTTTTAGAAGTTCGTGGATCTGCAAGGTAAGTTGTTGCAGCTCAATGGCGGTCTTTGTGAGGGAGTCGGCCGCCTTGCGGTAGTCCTTGACATCGAATTCGGCTGCTGGAGCGGTGGTGGAGCGGGTCGACGGCGAAGCGCCGGAATCCTCCCGCATGTCCTTCACGGTCTGGCCGACGGTCTCGGCGGTGGCCCTCCAGGCCGTACCCGCGGCGGTCACGCTTCTGGCGGTCTCATCGAGTGCCCGCGAGCTGGTTTCGACCTGTTCCAACGCGTGCCGCACGGTTTCGGAGGTGGCCCGGGCCTGGTCGAGCGTGGCTTGGAACATCGCTTGTTGCGCCGACGACTCGTCGAGTAGCTGAAGGACCCGGAAATGGACCTCATCGGGAAGCTGCTCGGCCACGGTCGTCAATCGCTTGGCGCTCGAGGCCATTTCCTCCCAGCTCGTGCGGGCCGAACGCACGACCTCGTTCTGCTCGATATCGAGGGCCATCAGCTCCCATTGCCAGCGGACGGATTCCGGGAGACCCTCCACGACGTCGGTGAAGCGATCGGCCACATCGGTCAGGCCCACGATCGCGGCCGCACCTCGATCGATCCCTCCGAAGGCCCGGAAGGGCACGAGCGGTAGCGAGAGGACAGCGGCGATCGCCTCGCTTTCGACCTGCCGGGTCTCCGTCGCGCGGAGCACCATCCCTGTGAATTGCCCGCGGATCGGATACTCCTTCGCCAGCGTGACGATGCCTTGTCGGGTCCTGGCCAATCGCTCGGGCGAAAGCAGCCGCGCACCGATTCGCTCGATGTCCCGTTCGATCTCCTTGGCGGCCTTCACGGCGATCGCTTGATGCCCGTCGAAAAGGTCCCGTCCATCCCCTTCTTCGAAATACTGCCTCATTCGCACGGCGAGGACCCATCCGTCGAGGAAGGCCTTGATCGCGTCTTCCTGCTTGAGGATTGTGTGGCAGGCTGGAATCGCGCTGACCTTCCAGAGTAGCGTCTTTCGGCGGATCTGCGGATCGTCGATCTGTTGCACCAGCTTCGTCGAGGCCTCCTTCACCGCGGACTGGAAGTAGTCCTCGAAGTCGCCGAGCAGGTCGCGCAGCTCCTCCCGCGACATGCTCACATCGGCCTGTTGCCGGAGGCCGGCGGAAGGACCCTGGCCTGTTTGGGCGCATCCCGACAACATCCCGCCGAGGACGACCATTGTCTGACCGATCCGCCAGGAGGGTGTGAGCAGACGGATTGCTCGGGGGGCTCCGGCCGGGAACCTCTTCGGGGGAACACCGCTTCTCTGGGCGCATACGCTCATGCTTCAGTTATCGGTTGTGTGTGCGGGTGAGGCTTTAGCGCCGTCGATCTTCGCAGCATGCATGAAATCGAGGACGGCATGGACGGAGACAGCGATGGCCCCCTCACGGTCGGGTTTTTGAAGAGCCGTAGCTGTGCAACGGCGAACCCGGAGCATTCGCTCCCTTACGGTCGCGGCTCTGACGGGCCGCTCTCGTAGCACGGGCATCTTGCCCGTGAGTTTCCCCGGCCGTTGT
>CAZKCX010000079.1:6729-11604 GCA_964550865.1 uncultured Planctomycetales bacterium | reverse complement strand
CCGGCTTCGCCGTGACAAGTCCGCCCGTGAGAGCATTCGCTCCCTTACGGTCGCGACGGGCCGCTCTCGTAGCACGGGCATCTTGCCCGTGAGTTTCCCCGGCCGTTGTACGGGCGTTCCGGCTTCGCCGTGACAAGTCCGCCCGTGAGAGCATTCGCTCCCTTACGGTCGCGTCTGATGGACCGTGGTGGCGATGGCGAGAGAGAATCCGTTGTCGTCAAAGCGATGCCATCATCTCGCACGGGTGCCGGAGCCGCGTTGGAGGATCAACTGGACGGCGTCGACGACGACGTAGCCGTCGGTGCCGTCGTTGGAGACGACGACCTCGGACTCTTTGTCCAGGGCAAACGTTCCGAGTGAGAGGAACAGGGCGTCGATGGGAGGCTTGTTGCGCTGATTGATGCGAACGGACTCCCGGCCTCCCGCGAAGCGGATCGTGATCGGGGTATTCGTTGCCCTGTTCTCATGCGCGACGTAGGCCAGGCGGATCTCGTACGTGCCGGACTTCGGGACACCCGGCGCGAAGCGAATGGCCTTGTGGCCCTTACCGGTGTTGCCGTCATGGTAGTATCCGTCGCCGATGAACGGCTCGGCGTAGGTCGAGTGCCGCCAGGCACCGACGTGGACGGCGTCCGCGGCATCGAGGACGATCCCGGGGAAGTCGCGGACCGGCTTGCTTGGTCCCCATGGAAGCCATGGACCCTTGTCCGGAAGGCGCATGGTCCGGTGCGCGCGACGGGCGGATTCGACGATGTGTTCGGGTTCGTGGTAGACGCGGACCTCGCAGATCCCCGCCGGTTCGCGCAAGACCACGCGGAGCCGGGAGGCCGTGGTCTCCTCCAGCCCGAGCACGTGCCGGCGGTGCCGATTCTCGGCGACCTGAGCGACCCGCTGCCACGTGCCCTCTCTCCATGTTTCGAGACGGAACTCCCGCGGCGCTCGGAGCGCGGTCTGAAAGACGACGTGAACGACGTTGAAGGCGACCGGGCGCTCCCATGCCAGCTCGATCCAGTGGGGACCGTCGGTTTCGGGGTCGGGCGACCAGGCGTTTGTCCGGCCGTCCTCCGCGCGAGCGAAGCCGTTGATCACGTGGGCCGCGACCATCCGTTCGCCCTTGAAGACGCGCTCGCTGGATGCGGTGACCTTGGCCTTGCGAGCCAGGTCGCGCGGATCGTTCGCCCCCAGCCCGATGATGTAGGCACCCTCCTTCAGCAGCTGCTGTTGAAGCGCCTCGATGTGCGCCTTGCCGAGGGTCCGCGGCGTGACGGCTCGCTCGATGCACATCGCCGCGCCCGTGCCGGCGGCGTGTCCGATGACGGCGCACGTCAGCATCACGCGGGTGTTCGACAGAGCGAGATGCGTGGCGGAGATGTCGCGACCGGCCATCATCAGGTTCTCGATGTTTTTGGAGTACAGGCAGCGGAATGGGATGGAGTACGGCAGCCCCGTGTAGGCAAGGTCCCGTTCGTCGTGGTGGCGGGCGAGGCCGCCCTTGTGGAAGAACCCGCCGGAGTAATGGTCGTCGGTGCACCATCCGCCATAGGCAACGCGGTCCGGAAAGCGCCGTTGCTCGCCGATGTCGTTCATCGTCAGCACGTAGTCCCCGATCAGCCGCCGGCTCTCCCGCTTGCCCGCGACGTGGCCGACCCATACCAGCTCGTGCGTTGCGGCCTCTTCCTTCAGCTTCGGGCAGTGGTTCTTCGTATGGTCCCAGAGCCCGTAGATCAGGCGGAGGAGGTCGTCGCGGATCTCCTCCGCGTCGGCGACCGTATCGCGCAAACCGCCCAGCTCGATCTTCCACTGGTAGCCGACGGCGTCGCCTCGAACGAGCCGAGGATGCCTTCCCGGACCGAAGTCGTCACAGATCGGGAAGTCGAACGCCCAGGGCGGTGCCTCAAACGCTTGGGGCTCGCCGGTATCGCGGTGATAGTACTTCAGCCCGTTGCCCATGGTGTGCTTGCTGGGCTCCTCCGGGGCCCAGGGCTCGTTGTGCATGGACTTGGGCTCCTTGCCGTGGCGGAACTCCGCCCCGGCCGCCGCGCCGATCACGCCGTCGCCCGTGCAGTCGATGAAGATCCGTCCGGCAAAGCGGAGCCGCTGGCCGGTGTTGACGTCGACGGCCACCACGGAGGCGATGCGTGACTTCGAGCCCTCGACCATCTCGGCGTCGGTGGCGTGGGTGTTCAGATGCAGGTCCAGCGCCGGCTCTTGCGTTACGAAGCGCAGCAGTCGCTTGGCGTAGAGTTTGCCTTCGCGGACCCGCTGGTTGCCGCGGGTGCGGTATTCCTCGACCAACCCCGTCTCCCGCGGGTCGAGCGCGTCATTCCTGCCATGGGGCCAAACGCCCACGGGCGGAACGAGAATCTCCGGGCTCGCGTTACCGCCCAGGACCGGTCGGTTCTGGATCAGCACGACGCTTGCGCCGTTTCGGGCTGCGGCCACCGCGGCCGTGCAGCCGGACAGGCCGCCGCCGATCACGACGACATCATGCGGCGGCATGTCTTTGATCTGGCGGCTGACGCCGCCGTGCGCCTCACGGAGCTTTGCGATCGCGTCGACGTCGTCGGGCGGCTTCCAATCGAGGTCGTCCGTCAGGACGAGGGCATCGCATCGGCCATAGTAGCCGGTCAGGTCGTGTAGGGCGATGGTCACCCGGCCGGCCAGCGTATGGACGCCACCGTCTTCCCACCGCCATCCGGGCTTGCCGCTTGCGCCGAAGGTGTGGGGGATTGCCCGCCCGTCGAACAGGACCTGGAAGCGACCCGGATGGTGCTCCGGCAACCAGTCCTTGGTGCGGACCCAGAGCCGATAGCGTCCCGGGGCCGGAACCGTCGCCGTCGTCGTGGCGTCGTCGACGGGCTCGCCGATGCCGTTGGCCAGCAGGTAGGGCGATCCCATCTGGTCGAGGAACTGTGCGTCGTTGACCCAGCCGCCGAGATCCTCGAAGCATTCGACCTCCAGCCAGATGACATGCGCCGCGAAGAGCGGTGAACCAAAGGCCAGCACAGCGAGTATTGCCAACCGAAATCGCATCGACTACTCCCTTCCGCGTATCTTCACAAGTGGCGTTGCGGCTTCGCAGTTGGCGAACACCCGGGTGCCATGCGAAATCGTGTGTCTTCCTTCTTCATAACACATTATGCCATTCACCGTCGGTCTTGCGAGGGCATGACGTGTGCATTGTAAGGTGCTGGCTTTCAGAGCCGGGCCGTCCTCGGCCCGGTCTGTGATCCATCCAGATGCACGGCGAGGGGCCTCGGGACCCGGCTTCGCCCTTCGACAAGCTCACGGCTTCGCCGTGACAAGTCCGGCTTCGCCGTTTGTCTCGAAGGACTCCGGCTTCCCCGACCCGCGGCGCGGTCGGCATCACCTGCCGACCCAGAACGAGTAGAGCTGTGCCCCTTGTAGCACGAACCGCAGCCGTACCGATTCGCCCGCGACGGCGCCGAGATCCTTGCCGCTCGTCCACTCCATCGCACGGTCGATCGAATCCTCCATCGCCATCGCACGGCAATCCTTGCGGGTCAGGCCGGGAACGGGCTTGCCGTCCTGGTCGAGCACCTCGACGGCCACAAAGCCCGGGCGGGCCGCCGCGTTGACGTGCAACCGTTTGCCCTCGATCAGCAGTGGACACGTTGTGACGGTCCCTTCCTCGTACAGCGCGTCCATGGAGGCGAAGCCGTCCACGCGAAGGAAGGCCAATCCGATCGCGCCGATATGCCCATACGGCTTCTCCGCCCAGTGGAGCGTCTTGCGCCCCTGGTAGAAGATGTAGAGCTTGTCCCCGCGGCGGATCGGCGGGTTGTGCGAGGGCGTCACCCAGGCGTAGTCCCACGATCCCGGCGGACCGCAGTCGAGGAAGGTCTGTCGCTCGCAGGCGCGGTGCCAGTGGAGTCCGTCGCGGCTATAGGTCAGTTGCGTGTTCAGTCGACGTGTCGGCACGAAGAACATCTCGAGGAAGCCGACGTGGACCCCCGCGTAGGGGAACTCGATCATGCCGTAGAACTCGGTCTTGGGCGGGTCGTTCTTGTCGGGCGCGAGGATCTCGCCGACGGCGTCGAACCACTCCCCGTCCTTGCTCTCCCACAGGCCGCACGTCCGCAGGCCTCGACCCGGGATCCGCGTGATGACGCGGTAACGCTTGCGCGCCGCGTCGTAGTAGGCCGTGTTGCGGTCGCCCGCCTTCACGACCACCGGCCGCCACGTCCACCGTAGCCCGTCCGGCGAGACGGCCGTTCGTACGCCTTCCTTCTGGTGGAAGTACATCCGGTTGCCGCCGTTGGGATCGCGAAAGACCGTGGGGCTGTCGATGGTACGGTCCGGCTCGGGCGCGAGGACGATGTTGTTGTCCTTGCTTCCGCGATAATCGATCAGGCCCAGGCTGGGCTTGTCCCAGTGGATGCCGTCCTCGCTGGTCGCGTAGCAGACGAGCGTCGATTCCCCGGGACGACCGAACTTCTGGTACGTCTGGTACCACATGCGGAATCGGTCTTCTTGCTCGTCCCACAGGACCGATCCCCAGAGCAGCACGCAGTTGCCCTCCCACGGCTTGTCGTAGGTCAGGACCGGATTCTCGGGATGCTTCCGCGGTTGGTGCACGACACGGCGGACGTTCTCCGTCGAGTCGATCAGGGCATCATCCAGGAAAAGCTGATGCGTCGTGCCGACCTTTCGCGGGCCGCTTGGCTTGGCAGCGGCCGTCGGGCCGTGGCGGACCTCCCGCCAGACCTTTACCTCGTCGATGACGCCCACGAACTCCGAATCGCCGATGCCGGGGTTCCAGCCGATGCAGAACGGCCCACCGCCGGAATCCATCCTGCCGAAGCGCGGCGCCTGCTCGACCATCTCGCCGCCGAGGAAGAACCGCAGCGCCAC
>CAZKCX010000079.1:0-6719 GCA_964550865.1 uncultured Planctomycetales bacterium | reverse complement strand
GACCATGCGTCGACCGACACCTTCGTGCTGCCGAACCACTCCCAATGGCCTCCGACCTTGACGGCCGCCTGGAGCCTGCCGTGGTTCACGGCGAACTCGTACAGGCCTTCCTTCGTGGCGATCGTGGCGAACTTCTTGGTCTTCGTGGGCTTGATCCATGCCTCGAGCGTGATCTTGTGCGAGGGGATCCGAAGGCTGGGCGAATCGGGGACCTCGACCGCCCCCGTGCCGACCTCGAACGCGAGTCCTTGTCCGTCGTGTCCCTTGACGCGCTTGGGGAGCGCCTTGCCCTCCGGCGTGGCGACGAGCGCCCCGTCGTTGCCGTTCGAGGAGGTATCGACGATATCCGCCTCTTCGCCCTCCTCGAAGTGGTAGGCGGCGACCAGCGTCTCGGCCTTCCGATCGGCCTCGGCGATCTTTCCGAGCCTGGCCAGCGCGTTCTTCCTCGCCTCGGCGGAGGCCCGCGTCTTGGCCTTTGCCTTCGCGAGGTACGGTTGGCCGAAGACGACGTCCGTATCCCCCTCGTAGAACCAGCGGAGTGGGAGCACCTGGAGCCGCCAGGAGTAGGCGTTCTTCTTCGTCATCGACTTGCTGTAGGTCACGACCGCACGGTCCTCGCCGACGAAGCACGCGTTGGCCATCGTGATCTTGCCGGTGAAGTCCGGCGCGCCGTCGAGGAGCCGCAGGCTCGTCCACGATTTGCCCTCGTCCCTCGAGACCAACGAGGCGAGTTGGCTCCGCGGCCACGGCCCCGAGATCTTGTCCGGTGCGCCGTAGTTGAAGATCAGCAGCAGATCGCCCGTCGGCATGCGGCGGAGCATCGGCATCGCGCCCGGGGCGGGCACGCCGCTGTCGACCGGCTCGCTCCACGTCGTGCCCTTGTCGTCGGAATAGCTGACGTAGTAGCTGCCGAGGTACGTCCGCATGAACATCATCAAACGGCCGTCCTTCAGCTCGACGACGGCCGGCTCCTCGGCGGCGGGGTCGGTCTTGCGGCCGGTGCTGCCCTTGGGCGTGGTGATGAGCTCGGTCTTCTTCCACGTCCGGCCGCGATCGTCCGAGAGCATGCAGTAGGCGTGCGTTGAGCCGAGCTTGTCCATGCTGAGCCAGCAGGGCACGAGGACGCGGCCGGTCGAGAGTTGGATTGCGTGGTCGTTCGCCAGACCGCCGTAGCCGACGTAGGGCAGCCGCTCCGGCTCGGACCACGTCTTGCCGTTGTCGGTGGAGCGCCGCATCCAGGGCCCACAATCCTCCAGGCTATTCTTGACCATGAAGAAGCAGAGGATGTCCCCGTCGTCGAGCCGGAGCAGGGCGGGCGACATCACGTTTTGCTTGCCGATGTTGCCCTGGAAGACCTTCGCCTCGTCGACGTTCGTCCAGGTCAGCCCGCCGTCGCGGGAGTGAAACTCGAGGATGGTGGCCGTGCTGTTGTCGTGGCCGCCGTGCCCGAACGCCGAGACAAGCATCATGAGATGGCCCTTGTCGTCGAGGGGAAGGATCGTTCCCTCCGACCAGCGGTAGATCCCCTCGGGCGCGGAGTCGTGCTTGAAGAGGGTCTTCTCGACGATCGTCTCGGTCGCGGCGCAGGCACCGCCTGCGGAGGCTGCCATCGCGATCAGGGCAACGGGAAGGACCCGATCGGGGAAGGCTCGAATTCGGCGCATGAACAGGGCTCCTTCAGCAGGGCGCGCTTCGGGGCACGGGATCGGGCCTCGCTCCATCTCACGCTCCGGTCGCGCTGGGGCATGTTCCGGTCGAGATCATCCTATCGCGGACGGGGGCGCGCTGTCATGGCGATTTCACGACGCCACGCTCGGGGGTGCATCAAGGGGATCGTTGCAGGGATGCCGTGTAGGTCGCGGACTGCCCGAGCCGCGAGATTCATCTCGCGCGGTCCATCTCCGCGCAGCATGAATGCTGCGGCTCGGGCAAGGGATACGCAGCATGTGCACGGGGATGTTCGTGCAACCGAAATCGAGATGCACCCACGGTCGGGAGTGGCCATTCCGTTCAAGTGTGTCTACCGCCCGTAGCGCCGGGCCGTTCTTTATCGGTCGGTTTGCTTGTTGGCAGCCTTTCGTCTTGGGAGCAGCCCTGCCCGCCGTCCGGTCCCCCAACCTCCCCCAGGGCGCCTGCATCATGCTTGGGACTCGGTGCGGCCGAATCCCCAACGGGGAGGTGAACGGCCACGCCCGCGGCGCCGATAAGCCCTGTATGAAGGATGGCGTACGCGCACGATTCACGACGATGACGGTCGGCGCCTTGGCGGGCATCCTGTTGCTGCCCACCGGCACCGGAAGCGTCCGCGCCCAGAGCCTGCCGGCCGTGACCACGCGTTCGAGCCCCATCCTCAAGCTGCCCATGACCGAGCGGACCACCTCGAAGCCCGCCGAGACGACGGAGGAGCCCGAGACCCCCAAGCGGGAATACGTCGTTGTCCGGGACGTCCGCAAGCTCATGCAGCGTCGCATCGTCAAGACCTTCGACTTCGACGAGCGGAAGCTCGGGAACGTCGAGAGCATCCCGATGTACTGGGAGCGGTATCTGGCGGAGGGCTTCCCCCACTACCTCGAAGGACGCTTCGACATGCAAACCGGGCATCAGGCCCCGCCGTCCTTCTACCTGGAGCTTCGCGGGGGAAGCGTCGCGTACACCTATCAAGCGCAAGACATTCCCGTCAATCGGCACAGTGACTACCTGGTATCGGCCTGGATCAAGCCGGACCGACTGGAACACGCCCGGGCATGGTTCAGCGCGTTCTACTTCGATCGAAACGGTCGTAAGCTTGCCGAGACCGAACGGTTCAGTCAGCCGGTCGGTGGCGGCGACGGCCAAGAGTGGAAGGAGGTCTTGATCCGGCTTCCCGGCGGGTATTCCAAAGCGCGCTTCGTCGGCGTGGCCGTATGGGTGGTGCAGCCCGCTCGGCCTCGGTCACCGAAGCGACAGTCCCATACCATCTACCGTCAGGATCTCAGCGGGGGGGCATGGGTGGACGACATCCAAGTCGTTCGTCTTCCGCGTGGTTACCTGGCGACGAATCAGCCGGGCAACGTCTTCGAGGCGCGGCAGAAGGTGATTCTGCTTGCCGAGGTGAGCGACCCCGACGGAGAGGATCTTCATGCCACGCTGGACGTGTTCGCCGCGGACGGCAAGCGCGTCGTCTCCCACCAGGTGGGCGTCAACGTGAGCGATGAGGCCACCCCCCAGCCGATCGAGCTGGAGGAGCTGACGCCCGGGTTGTACGTCAGCCGCCTGACGGTCTGGTCCGGCAAGCTGGTGCTCAGCGAGTACTTCTCTCGCTTCGCGCAGCTGGCACCGAGGATCAACCCGCCGGGGTGGCGGAATGAGGGGTTCGGCGTCTCCTTGCGCTCCCACGATTACCGGCACGCCGAGGCGGTCAGTCGAATCCTGGACCTGTTCGAGGTCGTGCACGCGAAGTTCCCGGTGGTCGCAGGCAAGATCAATCCCGAGTCCACGCCGGAGGCCGAGGACACCAGCTTGCGCTTCCTGGAGAGCCTCTGGCAGAAACGCATCAACGTCGTCGGCGTGCTGGGCAGCTCCGCGGAGGAGGAGACCCCCACCAATCCGATCATGCGCGGGCGGGAATCGTGGCGATCCTTCCTGATGGCCTTGGCCGAGAAGCCGGAAGTCTGGCGTCCCTACCTCGCCCCGCCGTTGGTCCGCTATGCCAGCTTCGTCAGCATGTGGCAGGCCGGTGCGGACTCCGACGACAGCCTCGCCTGGAATCCGGGTCTCTCGGCGGGCCTGGACGTCTTCAGCCAAGAGGTCAAACGCCTCTTGCCGTCGTCCGAGATCGTCGTTCCCTGGCCGATCCTCCATCAAAGGCCAGACGCATCCCACGACGCGCGCTTCGTCTCGCTTTACGTACCCAACATGGTGCGGCCGGAGAGCATCTCGGAACACCTCAAGGAGTTCAAGAAGAGGCGGCCAGGCGGCGTATGGGTGGTCGTTCAACCCCTCGAGGCCAACCGATACGAGCGGCTCGCGCGGCTTGCGGACCTGACGAAGCGTCTCGTCAGCGCGCACGCCTCGTACATCGACTCGATCTTCGTCCCCAGTCCGTGGGACATCATGCGGGATCGCGCGGAGACCGCCATCGAGCCGCGCGAGGAGCTCCTGGTCTTCCGGACCATCGCCGAGGTGCTCAGCAAGAGCCGACCGGCCGGCGAGCTCTACCTCGACGAGGGCGTTCGCGCGCTCATGTTCGATCGGAGCGACAACGGGGTGCTCGTCCTCTGGGACGACGAGGCGCCCCGGCAAGGTCGCAGCTACTGGCTCTACCTCGGAGACCGGGCGCAGCAGATCGATATTTGGGGCCGCGCGAAGGCCCTGCCCGAGACACAAGGCAAGCGCCGGATCCGCGTGGGGCGCCTCCCGACGTTCATTCGCGGAACGAAGATGTGGCACCTCGATCTGCGAGGGAGTTTCGCGCTCGATCCGCCCCAGGTCGAGAGCAGCTTCCGGCTGCACGAGCGCGATATCCGTTTCATCAATCCTCGCGACGTGCCGATCAGCGGCATCGTGCGCCTCCGTCCGCCGCAAGGATGGGACGTGCGACCGGTCCGGATCCCCTTCTCGCTTTCGCCCGGTGAGGAGCTCAAGGCGAAGATCCGCCTACGCTTCCCGACGAACGAGATCGCCGGACGCAAGGCCATCGAGGGCCACTTCATCATCGATTCCGACCAAACCTATCGTTTCACGGCGAAGGCACCGTTCCAAATGGGGTTGGACGACTTCGAGACCCGATGCTTCGCGCGTGTGGAGCACAACAACGTCATCATCCATCAGACGATCTCGCATCGCAGCGAAAAGCAAGTGGATATCGAAGGATATGTCATGGCGCCGGGGCGTCCGCGCATCGTCCGGATGTACCGACGCATCGAGCCGGGACAGACGATCAACAAGAAATACGTCCTCGAGGACGCCGACCAGCTCAAAGGCCGCCTGATTCGTGTGGGATTCAAGGAAATCCATGGACCAAGGCTGATAAACCAGATCGTTCAAGTCCAATAGACTGATGGCTTCGGTCCGAACGGCCGATATAGAGGAAGTCGGCGGTCCCTACTCGAGGGAAGCGAGCGCGCATGGCCGGCACACTGCCAGTACTGAAGATCCTGCAGGCCACCAAAAACGTCAGCGCCGATGATGCGCTCCTCGAGGGCCTTGCCAAAGCGGAGCCCGCCTACCAGCCGCCGATCGTGGAGGCCTTGTTTGCCCGGGGATCGACCACGGCCTTGATGGGGTTGGTCTCCAGGTTCCACACCTTCGATGCCAAGACCCAAAACGTCGTGCTCGACAAGTCGGAGATGCTGTTCCCCGTCCTGCGGCGGTGCGTCAAGTCCCGGGAGCACGGTAGCCGGATCAACGCCCTGGAGATCATCCGTCGCACAGGAAGCTACCGGCTTGCCTACCTCCTGAGTCTCTCGCTCCATGATCCGTCCGAGGACCTCCGGCAGCGGGCCGCCGAGATCCTCCGGGAGCTTTCGGATCGCTACTTCCGCCAGGAGAGGATCACGCTCGAGGTCCTGAGCTCGGGTCCGTTCTCGGGCGCGGAGCAGGCCACCGTGCAGGCCTTCTCCCTCGCCCGTCTCGCCGAGGAGCGCTCGTATCTGATCAGCGCGATCACCGAGGCGGTGAACAACTACGACATCCACCGCCGGCGCGAGGTGGCCGAAGTGGTCGTGTGGTTCTCGCGGCATATCAGCGGGACCTTGTGGCGCGCGATCGCCAATCGCCTGCACGGGTGCGGACGGGCCGTCGCCTCGCTCATCGAGAAGACCAACGACCCGCGGACCGTTCCGTTCATGTACCAGGCATTGGGACATCGCGACCTGCGCCCCGTGATCGCCCGGATTGTCTCCATGCAGCACAACGACTACTTCATGCGGGAGTTCGTGCGGTGGTCCTTCCTCGTGCCCGACCCGCCCATTCGGCGAGGCCTGGCGGCCATTCGCTCGCTCACGTGGCTGGGGCGCGGAACGAGCAGCGTCCTCGACCTGGAGCCCACGCTCTACTTTCGTGCGGTCGAGCTCATCCTGGCGACCTCGGTCACGATCGAACGGAAGGTGGCCACGTGCCGGGATCTCCTCTTGGCCAGTCCCCGTCAGGCGCAGCGCGCGGGGCTCTGGGGGCTCGTCGAGATCGAGCACGAGATGAGCACCCAGCTCATCCGAACGGTCGTTCACTGGGAAGATCCGGAGCTTTCGGCCATCGCCGTCCGCGAGATGATGCGTCGCGCGCCGGAAGACATGCCCGCCGTCTTCGCCCAGAAGGTCTCCAGCGACAGCGAGGCCATTCGCGAGATGGCCAGTCGCCGCGTCAGCGAATACGGCTTCCAGCAGTACTGGCAGAGCTTCGATATGCTCAGCGACGAGGATCGCCTCCAACTCGGGCGGGCCCTCGTGGGGGCCGGCCAGGACTTCCTGCCGGAGCTGCGGGCCAAGATGGCCAGCTCCAAGGCCAAGGATCGACAGCGCGCCGTGCAGATCATCGCCGCCCTCGATATCGCCGGGGAGCTGGAGGAAGAGGTCTATCGCATCGCGTACGACCCGGATACGTTCGTGCGCAGCTCGGTCATGGCCCTGCTCGGTCAGCTTCCCGGCCCGACGGCCGAGCGGATTCTGCTGAACGGGCTGAACGACCCGGACGATCGCGTCCAGGCAAACGCCATCGAATCGCTGGAGCGCTTTCGCGCGACC
>CAZKCX010000078.1:0-14760 GCA_964550865.1 uncultured Planctomycetales bacterium | reverse complement strand
GGATGGGTGGACCGGAGGATAGACCCGCTTCTTGATTTGGGGGGAGGATTCGTCCAGGCTTCTCACATGCCCGAGGCGCACTCGTCCGAGAAGGATCGCGTGCGCGGCCGGCCCGTTTCGCTCGACGTCTACCGCGGTCTGCTCATGGTCTTCCTCGCCGCAGGGGGGTCGGCATCGCCAAGGCGGCGAAGAAGGCCGAAAGCGCCCCCGCGTGATTCCCTCGCGTTGCGCGGGGCGCAGCCGGAATGGCTGTAGAGGTGAGGGCCTTGGGGACATCTCGGCCGAAAGGAGGCAGACGGTATGAGCAGGAAGAGGACACCCATGCGAAAGGCCATCCGGCTCTTCCCGTTTCTCGTTCTTGCTCTGATGCTCCGGCTCCCCGCCGCCGGGCAGTCGTCCAGCGGCCATGAACCGAAGCGGCGCCCGAGCATCCTGTGGATCGTGGCCGAGGACGCCTCACCGCATATCGGATGCTACGGTGAGACCACCATCCGGACACCTCACCTCGATCGCCTGGCGGCCGAGGGCGTGCGGTTCGAACGGGCCTTCGTAACCAACCCGGTCTGTTCGCCGAGTCGCTCGGCCATGATCACGGGGATGTACCAGACAACGCTCGGTGCGCACAACCATCGCTCGCAACGCCGAACGGGAAAGGGCGGCGGCAACAAAGACTACTACGCGAGCTACATGCTGCCGGTGAAATCCGTGCCCGAGCTCTTTCGTGAAGCCGGCTATCACGTCACCAATGCCGGCAAGGGCAAGCAGGACTACAACTTCATCCCGCCGCCGGATCTTTACGACAAGGGCGACTGGAGCGATCGCCCCGACAAGATGCAGCCGTTCTTCTGTCAGATCCACCTTCAAGGCGGCAAGGCCCGCGGAGCCAAGGTCGCCGACCCGGTCGATCCGGCGGGCGTCAAGCTGCCGCCTTACTACCCGGACCATCCGGTTCTCCGCCGGGACTGGGCCCAGTATCTCAACTCGTGGATCAAGACGGACAACGAGGTCGGCAAGATTGTCGGCCGCCTCCGCGAGGCAGGTGAGCTCAAGCGCACCGTTATCTTCTTCTGGACCGACCACGGCGTCAGCCACCTTCGCGGCAAGCAGTTCCTCTACGACGAGGGCATCCGCGTGCCGTTGATCGTCCGTTTGGGAGACGGCAAGCGGGCCGGCACTGTGCGCCGGGACCTGGTCGAACACATCGACATCGCCGCCGCGTCGCTCGCGCTGGCGGGCATCGAGATTCCCGACTACGTCCAGGGGCGCGACATTTTCGCTTCGGACTACCGGCCGCGCCGCGACGCGTTCTCGGCCCGCGACCGATGCGATGAGACCGTCGAGATCATCCGCGCCGTCCGAACCAAACGCTACAAGTACATCCGCAGCTTCCTCTCGTGGGTGCCGCACGCCCAGCCGAACCAGTACAAGGACGGCAAGGCCATCGTCAAGACGATGCGGCGACTGCACGCCGAGGGGAAGCTGAGCGAGCTTCAAGCCCGTCCGTTTATCGCGCCCCGCCCCACGGAGGAGCTCTATGACCTGCGAGACGATCCGCACGAGACCGTCAACCTCGCCGACGATCCGGCGCATCGGAGTCAGGTCACGGAACTGAGGCAGACGCTCTATGATTGGATGGAGACGACCGGGGATCCCGGGCTCATTCCCGAGCCGATCTTGGAGGACCTCGGCCGCAGACACGGGAGCAAATACGCGGCCATGAAGGCCACGAAGAACCGGGAACTCATCCGGCGGCTCATTACGATTGTCGAGGCCGGTGAACACGGCGACCGGGGGGCGTTGCACGAGGCCCTGGTCGCCGACCGCCCGTCCATCCGCTACTGGGCGGCCACGTGGCTGGGTGTGCTTCGGGACAACGCGGCGCTCGATCGGCTGCGGCGGTTGACGACGGACGACACGCCGGCGGTCCGCATCGCCGCCGCACTCGCACTCTGCCGACTGGGACGATACGAGATCGGCGCGCCCCTGCTGGCCGACCACATCGACCACCGGAACCTGATCGTGGGCATGTACGCGATTCGCGGCTTGGAGCAGATCGGCCCGAAGGCAAAAGAGCAGCTCCCGGCGATCCAGGCCGCCAGGGAAAGTCGGTACGAATTCACCCGACGCTACGCCCGCCGCCTGACGCGAAACCTGACGGAAACCGATTGCGAGCGATGAGCGGTGCGATGCCGGAGGCGCGGCATTCGCGTCGTTTTCGAAATCCGAGGAGATCGAGCGAGTTGGAGAAAGAGGGTGGCGGGTCCGAACGCCCTTCCGACGGTGAGGCGTCGGAAGCAAGCCGGCAGTCGGGACGTGAGATTCAGGGGTGCGAGGAGCTATCGGAAGAGGACGAGTCCGACGAAAGAGCTCAGGGTCTGTCGTTCAAGCTCATGTCGGGGGGAGGTGTGGGATAGCGATTGGCGGTGGGATCGGCGAGACCTCCTATGGCGGAGGGCACACTACATGGCTGATTGTCCGGCGGGGATGGAGAGCGTTTCGACGATGGTTCTGCAGATCCGGTCGGCTACGCTTCTCCAGGTGAATCGGCCGGCCGCGAATTCCTGGCCGCGCTGGCCCATACGCCGCGCCATCTCGGGGTCTTCCAGGATCCGCAGCAGCGCCCCGGCCACTTCCTCGGGTGTCGCACGTTCTACGAGCAGGCCTGTTTCGCCGTCCAATACCGCCTCCCTACGACACCCGCGATCGAGCGCGACGACCGGCGTGGCGGTGAGCTGAGCTTCGGCGAGCACCATACCGAACGGCTCGTGCTCCGAGAGCAAAGAGAAGCAGTGGGCGGAGGCGAACGCCTCATCCAGCATGGCGCGTTCGTGCGGCTCCGCCCTGGAGAAGAACCCGAGAACCCGCACGCCCGGAAGGTCGATCTTTGGCCTGCACCCGATGATCGTGAGCGTAGCGTGAGGAATGCGCTTCCTGACCAGTTCAAACGCCCTGATGAGAAGGGGTCCTCCCTTTCGTTCCCAATCGCGACCCACGAATAGAATGCTGCCCGAACGGTATTTGTCGGGCGCAGGCGGATTAGGATGGACGCACGCGCCGGGGAAGACGACCTCTACCTTGTCAGGCCGTTGCCCGTAGTCGTTGACGATGCTCTCTCGACACCATTCGGACCATGCGAAGATCCTATGGCAGGCGGAGAAGATGCTGCGTTGCACGGCGTTTGCTTCGCGCATCGCCCGGTTGGAGAGCTCTTCTACACCGAAGCCGAAACGGCCCGCAGCACGGTGCAGTTCGAGGGTTGCGTCAGTAGTGCAGTAGAACGGGACGCCATCCTCGATTGGATACACGCTCGTGCCGACCTGCAAGACAGCTTGGACATTGGGATATGAACTCAGCTTTCGATGGAAGCGTTGCGAGAGCCTTTCGATCGTACCGGCCCGCCAGAGCCACGCATGCCGGTGTCGCATACGCCAGAAGCGCATGCGTGCCGCCGGTGCCCATGCGCCGCGGATCGAATCGTGCCAGCGAAGATCACGCGTGCTGAGCGCGGCGGTCAGGTAACCCCATTTCCTTAGGGTCATGAACAGATTCCGAGCATAGCCCGAGAACGTCATGGGCGCGAACGGGTCCCCGAATGCCGCGCCGATGATTCTGGGCGACTCAAAGGCCGCGTCCTGACTGTCTCGAGAAACGGATAGGACCGTCATACCTGCAGATCAACTCTGTTCAGCGTTGACTTGGCCTCCGCGTAGCAGCCTGACGTACCGCACGCAGCCCACGCCCTCCTGTTCGCGGGCAGCGTAATGCCCTTTGCCACCGCAGGGAGCTTCAAGCTTGCTCGCGGTCCGCAGTGACTACGTGTGCGGTCAACCGTCGAAGCGGAGTACAAAGTCTGTGGTGTTGCCGTTCTCAACTTCGATGAAACCGACAGGGTTGAAGGGGGCCTCAACGGCCCGTAGCGGGAGCGGAGGCTCCGTGCGCCAGCGGGCATCGAAGTTCCAGCGCAGTCGCGTCGGTGACTCCGTCGCGTCGGTCACCACAATCCGATTGAAGCTTGCCCGGGCTCGTGCTCGCGGGCCGCCGACGGCGAAGCCCGGGGCCTCGTGGGTGAACACCGCGAACGGGCCAATTCGCCTCGCAAGCGCAAGCCCATGCGAGCGAAATCGGTCGATTGATGCGGTGGTAAAGCAGACAACCGTGCCGATGTTGTAGGCCTTCAGAATGCTGTTCAGCTCCTCGTCCGCGAACTCCTGAATGGGCCGGCGGAACAAGTCCCCGTTCGCGAACGTAACGTCGCCCACCGGACACCACGTCGCCGCGTGCGGGCCCCCAATCAGCTCGCGCGAGATCTCATGCGCCAGATAGCCCAACAGGCGCGGATCTCCGTATGCGCCGCCCACCAGGTTGTCGTCTTCGATCAGGATTCGGGCGTTCGGGGTCGTGTGGTCGTCCAAGTACGCGACGAGTGCCTGGGCATCCTTGCTCGGCCGTGTCCCGAGCGGCTCCTTGCCGCGTGCGGCTTGAAGCCAGAGGGTCATCCCAGGTAGCAGCAACACTACGGCAAGCGCGGCGATCAACGCACGCACGGGCAGGCGGAGACCTTCCAGCTCCGCCGCAAAGCGTTCGACCACGCGGGCCGCTGGCAAGCATACCAGAAAGACCCCCGCTTCCAGGTGGCGGGTTGGCTGCATGTCCGCGAACCCGGGGATCAGGAACGCAAACAAAGACACCGTCGTCACGATCAGCGCGCACAGCACCAATTCGGTGTTCTTGCGGTCGAGCCAGCCTAACGCCAACCCGGCCACGCCCAGCAGGAGCAGACCGTGTTCCAGGCCACGCCTTGGGTCCCCGAGCCAGAGCACCAACTTTCCTTTGGAGGCACGGTAGTAGGCGGTCAACTCTTGCGTGAGTGCCGCGCCGGGGAGGCTTTCGAGCACGGGAAGGAGGAACGGCATAATGAGGACAAACGCCCCAATCACCGAGCCGACGACGGCGAGCCAGTGCCGTCGGCCCATGTGAGGGAGGCGCGAGAGCAAGATGCCTATCAACAGCGGCACGTAGAGCACCGACAGTGCGTTGGCCAGGGCGGCGAAAGCTGTGACGAATGCGAGGAGACCGGCACGCCTCAGTGTGGGATGCTGAAGCAGGCTTTGAAACGACGTAACGAAGAGGGGCAGGACCGCCAGAACCATTACCCAGCCGTACATCCCGATGAAGGGGTAGGCGTGCTCCCCCTTTCGAAGCGCGAGCCAGAAAAGCACGGAGCCCAGGAATGCTGCCAAGCACGCGCTCGGCGGGGCGAGTTCCGCCTGTCGCCCCGCGAAGAAGAGAAGCAAAGGCACAAGCAAGAAGAGCACGAAGAGCGTCCAATTCCAGGCTGTGACGGGTTCCAGGAAGAACAACGCCCACACGGCAAGCTCGCCGAGCCGGTTGTCGATGTCTGTCGATCCTCCCAAGGCATAACCAGCCATGTAGGACGGATCCCAGACCAAGCCCGGAAACCCCCCCGATTCACGCAGCGCCACCGCCCGGTAGTAGTGCAGTCCATAATCGAGCTGGGTCACCGGAACCACTCCTCGTAGCGCCTCCGTCCCAAACAGGCCAATGAGGGCAACTGCGTGCGCGCCAACAATGAGGGCCAAGCATAGCCACGGGGCGATGCCATGCTTGCGGGCGTCTCCTGCGATTCGTGTCGCCTCAACCTCAACGTTCATGCTTTGGCCGGCCTCCTACGCTTGGCCCCGTTCACAATCGTTGATTCCAGTCCCGAAACGTCGCACCTGCGGGAATGATGCTTGCTCTTCGGCGATCGACCGCACTGCGGTCGTCGAACAGTGCAGCTAGCGGAAACCACACGTCCCTCCAGCAACAACGCCACGTGCGCGTCACAGCCCTTCCGCATTGCCTCTGCGTTACTCTGGTCTATTGTCCGACGAAGCGTTTCCTACTTCAAACAGGACGAACCCGTTACACTCGGAGACGACGGGAAATGCCTCCCGGGCCTTTGCGTTGAGCGTTGGGCCATTGAGATCGGCCGGCTGGGCAACCCAATACCAGTGCCTGTCGCTCGCGAGCGACCGAATCCTCTCGATCGAAAGCTGGTCGCTCGGATAGTTCGACCCTTGGCGGTCCATCCAGACGAATGCCATGGATGCGTTGTACGCCACGGGTCGCCCGGTCCAATCCTTGCTCTCGCCACCGCGGACGATAATTCGCCCCTCCGGAGGAATTGCCTGCGCAAGTCGTGGCAGGCACTCGGCCATGGACTGCAGCGCGGGCCGATTGAATCGCTCGTGCATGAGCTTCACCCCGACCCACCCTGCGACCACGAATGTTCCGGTCCCGAGCGCGACCGCAACAACGCGTTGCCCTCGACCATGCTCCACGAGCGCTGCGAGCCCCGCTCCCATCAGCAGGCACGCGGGCGGCACAGAGTGGCAGTGATAGTAGAAGGCCCAAGCATCGCCAGAGGTATTCGCGGAAACCACGTAGAAGACCAGCACGGCGGCATACCAGACTAACGCGAGCTCACATCGCCGACGCCATTCCCGTGACACCAGCGTCGCCAGGGCCAACAGCAGGCCGAATCCTCCGAATACGAATCGCAGTTCGGTCTGAGCGTTCCCAAGGATCCAGCCTTTGGGGTGGACGATCAGGGTCGGATTCAGAAAGTGCGCCTCATTGCTGACCCCCAGGGACAGCCCAGTCTGCACATAGTGTCCGTGCGCGTGCCAGTACCAGAGCAGGGGGGGCACAAGTGCGATCAGCCCCGCGACCCACACTGTCGGGCTGCCAAGAGCCGCCATGCCCATCCGTCGAAGCACAGCCCACGCAAGCACGAGCCCGACATACGCTGCTGGGCTCTTGGACAAGATCGCCGCGGCTGTGACCCCGCCGGCGGTGAGGAGCATCGAACCTCGCCCCGTGCGCTGCCAACCCAGCGTGCAGGACATGGTGAGAATCACCAAAAACAGGGTGAGCGGCTCCGGTTGCATCGAGCCGCCCAGGGAAAGCAGAAGCGGGTTGATGGCGAGCAGCCCCACCGCCACCCAGGCGCCAAGGGGCGGCAACAGGCGCCACGCCAGCATCGCGAACGCCAGGACACATGCTCCCCCGGCAAGCGAAGAAAGCAACCGAAGCAGCATCTCACGCTCACCGAAGACGTGGTAGAGCGCGGCTGCCGTCCAGGGCAGAAAGGGGAACTCCATCTCGACCAACCCAGACGTATCGCCGCGCCAGGCGATGCGCGGCGCGAAGATGTCCATACTCTCCCGATAGAATGCTCTGGCCACCAGCGTGTAGTCGGCCTCGCGCCAGGCGTTGAGCGTGTTCGCATCATAGGGCCGATTCACCGCGTAGAATCGGCTGGCCGCGCCGGCCAGCACAAACAACAGGAACACGCGGCGTACCGCTCCGCTTGCCCCCTGCCACGCCTCGAACCCGACCGGCGCATTCGCGCCGTTCGAGCGCTCCATGATGCCTGCTTCCTGGGGTGTCATGCCTTCAATATTTGCTGGCGCGAACTAACGATAGTCGGCCCTCCAAGCTCTAGAGATCTCGCTCATGTCGGAGGACCAGAACTAGACCCCTCCGGCTGCACACGAAATCGTCTTCGAATCCTCCCAGCAACGAGCCGGCGGAGCAATCCTAGGTGCTCAACAATGACGAGCAAGGTCTTCATCTTCGAGCGACCCAGAATCCGGCTTTCGAGTACGGCAGGGAACTCGCGCACGCGGCAACCGCGCAGATCCAACTCAGCGATCATCTCCGCCATGCCCAGGAAGCCCTCAGAGCGCAGTTCCACGTCTTGAAGCGCACTGCGACGATACACCCTGAAACAGCTTGTGTAGGTGTAGAGTTGGTTTCTGAGCAGCAGCCGGTAAAGCCGCGAAAGCGTCTTGGAGAGAAACAGCCGCCAGACGGGGACGTTGCGCACGTCGCCGGCAGGATGGTAGGGCGAGGTGGTCACGAGGGCTGTGTCTTCATCAAGAGCCTCCAGCATGTCTGCGAAGAGAAGGGGGTCATAGGTACAATCGCAATCCATGGACCCGACCAACTCGGTCTTGCTCGCAGCGATGCCCGTCATGATGGCCGCGGCGACACCGCGGTTGTGATCGTGCTCGATGATCCGAGCATCCGGGCGTTGTCCGAAGAGGCTGTGAAGCAATGGTACCGTTCCGTCGCTGCTTCCATCGTCGACGAAGACGAATCGCACCCCTCGAGGACGCAGGCGATCGACGAGTTCGTTGAGCGTGCGCTCCAAATAGGAGAGCACTGCCTCCTCGTTGTAGCAGGGCACGATAACCGTAAGCGGCGGCCGTTCCCTCGTCCCGCATTCCGATAAGGTCGGGCGATACCCAAACGTGGAATTGGTCTCTGTCGACACGCTGTCTGGGCGTTGTGGGTTCGCCTCTTGGCGGGCAATGCGGAGCTCGTGTCCCCTGCGCTGCAGGTGGCCTGCGATGGACTCGAACCGATACTGCTCCAGGAACTGGGTCAGCAGCTCTTCCATGCGATCCAGGTTACGGTACAAACGCATTCGGCGAATCCAGCCGCCGATCGCCAAACGCGGCAAGGCCGGGTCGAGCTCCCAGACGTTGAAGTACATGTTGAAGGCATGCGGATAACGGGACGTCCAGTCCGTTACCGATCGCCGGACAAACCAGGACGGGAGTTGCCGGAAGGCGTTGCCTCCAGCAAATGGCATCAGGAAGCTGTCCGGTCCCCAGGTCGACAAGGGGAATTCGTAGATGCTCAGACCGCCCTGCTGATGACGGTGCGGGAAACGCCGCCACGGCTCACGCCGCAGCTCGAGATAACGCGGAAAGACACTCGAATCGTACGCGAATCCTTCCTCGGCGAGCACATCCAGGGCCCAGTAGTCGACCGGCCGGAATCGCTGCTCGGCGACGCGAAAGCCGTTTACCCCCTGACCGAGTATCTGCTCGAGCACGGACCGGCTTCTTCGAACGTCGTTCCGCAGTGATTCCCTGTCAAACGCTGAAATCGGGCCGTGCTCCCAAGTCCGCGTAGCGACCTCATGGCCGGCGGCCGTGATGCGGCGAATGGCAGCGGCACGCGGCTCGGCCACACTACCGAGCACGAAGAAGGTCGCCTTCGCTTCATACCGACCAAGCAAGTCCAAGACGCGATCGATGTTCTGCTCCAATCTCGTCTCCAAACGACGCCGATGGTGTCGTTCGATTTCCCGGCCGAGGGCCGTGGCGTGATAGTACTCCTCCACCGCAACGGTCAGAATGTGGCGCGGAGATTGGGACTCGGAATCGGGAAACATCGGTTCCGGTACGGCTCCCGCAACAGCACGTGGCTCCGTCAGCGTCCCTCGCATGGAGGACCGCGAACGCAAGCTCTCGCTGTTTGCCGTTTCGAACGAACTAGGCGAGTCGGAGGCGGAGGACGACATGTGAGTCATGGACTACCGGCGACCAGGTTGGGAGCGCGGCAGCCCAACTCCGCCCGCTCCACGAGTCGCTGATGATGCTCGTTGATGCTGATTACCTCAAAGTGTTCCGCGATGATGCTGAAGAACCGCCGCACGTAATCGCGCTTCTGCTCCCCCGGCATTCCCATGGCGGGGAAGAACTCCAGTTCCTCCACCTCATCGCCACCCAGGAAGTCGAGAGGGTGAAGGAGCAAGGATGGCTCGATCTTCGCGCTGCGACAGAGCGTCAACGCCAGCTTGAAGTATGCCGAGGCAGCGTGCCACGAAAAGGTGCTCATGTAGAGCAGGTAACTCAGGTGGAAGGGAGCCCGAACCAGTGGCATCGTCGTAACCGGGATCTCAAGCAGGCGGCCTCCCGGGAGTTCCCACCAGTAGGGAGCCAATGGAAGAAGGGCATCGCGGAAGGTACCGAAGAGCCTCGCGCGCGAGGTGCGCTCCTCTTTGGTCAACCGTGTCGTGAGGAAATAGTAGCGCCTGGCGAGCGGTCCGATCCAAGTGGGCAGCGTGGAGGCGTCGAACCGATAACCCCGGGCGACCAAGACCGTGAGGAGCGTATTCGAGCAGCTGTAGCCCGGTCCCCTGAACCCAATGGGGCGCCGGCCCACGGCCCGGTCCAGAGCCTCCTCGGAGCGGGCAAGTTCATCCTCTATCCGCTGTGCCGTGTGAAGGTGCAGCCACGGCTCGTGATGATAAGAGTGATTCCCAATATCATGCTTCGCCGCGACGATCTCTTGGAGGGCATGCCGGTTTCGGTCGAGCGTCGCGTCCACGCCGACAACGAAGAACGTGATGTGCCATTCCCATTCGCGCAGCAGCTGGAGAACGTGCGGGACGACCGTATCGAAGTAGCTTGGGTATGCCTCCCAGCCCCGGTCGCCATGGGTCTTCAAGTAAGACCATAGGTTGTCCAAGTCGAGGGACACGCTGGCCACCGGTCTTGGCATCACGCCGCCTCCAACGTCAGATCAATGGCTGCATCAGGGCTTCCGATTAGCTTTCGGGCCGCTCGCTCCGCCACATGGACCGTGTCGTTGACGTTCAACGTTCCGTTGACGATGTGGGCCGAGCAGACAATATGCAGGCCGGGCACACTGGTTGTCGGAGCGGGGAGACGCTGTGAGTAACCCAACACCGGCAGCGGGAATACTTCCCGAGCACGCGAAATGCGCATGCACCGCACCCGACCAGGATGGAAATCCGGATAGACTTGCCCCAGCCCCGCCTCGAACTCGCGCTGAATGCAGGTGTCGCTCTTCGTGAAGATGGCTTCGCTGGCATGCGCATAGCGCGGAAGGTATACGAGCCCGTGGCCGCCGAATTGCATCGGATCGACGAAGGCGGTCATGTCGACCACAGCGGTAAACGGCAAGTCGTCGGTCAGGTAGGTCAGGTAGTACTCCGAGAGCGGTCGGTCGAGCAGTGCGGCGGCGCAGACAATTCCCTGGTACTGGATTCCTGACCAGGCCTGCCGTTCATCCGGCGGCAGATCAACGCAGATGCGGGCCGCATTGGCCGGCGTTGTCGTGACAACCACGTGATCGAACTCGTCGCAGAGTCCATTCGATTCAACACGGAGACGACGGTTGTTTCGCGCCACGCACCGCACAGGACTGCCAGTAATGAGCCGCACGCCCAGTTGCCGAAGGACCAAAGCGAATCGCTCGAGCACCGTCGCGTAGCCGCCGGGGACGTATCCGAACATCTCCTTCTTCAGGCCGGTTCGCCGGGCGGCATACAGGCGCTGAATGGTGGCCCAGATGAAGGCGGCCGAAGCATCGCGATATCCGTCACCAAGCTTGGCACGCAGTAACGGTCGCCACAGGCGCTCGAAGGCTACAGCACCGGACCAACGGCGCAGCCAAGTCTCCACGGGGATGCGCTCAAGCCGACGCCAGTCGTTCCGTCGCGAGGCGAGTAGAATCGTGGCGGCGATCCGCAGCTTGGCGTGCAGGCCCAAACCCGGTAGCCGCAAGTAGTCGATCGAGCTAGCCAACGGTGAAAGCCGACCGCGAGAGTAGAACCCCGCTTTCGTCTCGACCCAACGCATCGTGCCTTCGAGCCCCAACTCCCTCACCACGCCGCGCGTCCATTGATCTGACAGCAGTGTGACATGGTAGTGGCGGTCCCAGGTGATTCCGTCCAACGACCATGCACTGGCAAGCCCGCCGATCTCGGGCGCCGCTTCGATCACGGTGACTGCCTGTTTCGCCTTCGCGAGACGCAGCGCCAGCGTGAGCCCCATCATGCCTCCGCCAATGATCGCCCAGCGTTCTCCGATTTCGTTCCCGCCTTCCACGGCCCGCTACACGCTACATTAGGCTGACTCGATTACCATCCAATGAATACCGATCGCCACAACGGCTGCAATCCGCGGTCCTCCGTGGGAAACGGGCTTGTTCATCGCACCGGGTGAGCAACTGACCGCAGCGACACACGGCACCGATGGTTCGTGCCGGATGTCCCACAATGAGATGGAAGTCCGGCACGAAACGCGTCACCACGCTGCCCATTCCCACCATCGCGAACCGGCCAATCTCCAACCCCGGACCAATGACGGCGCGAGCGCCTATCGTGGCTCCGGCGCGCACCATGCATGGCTCGGTTTGCTCATCGGGCGCGGACGGCCGCAGGGCACGGAGATCCGGTGTGGTGGCGCGCGGATAGCGGTCGTTGGTGAAGATCGCGCCGGCGCTGATCATTACGCCATCCTCAAGCGTCACTGCGGTGCAGATATACACGAAGGCGTTGATCTTGACTCGATTCCCGATCTGGACGCCATAGGCGATATACGTCTTCTCGCCGATGATGCACTCGCTCCCGATGGTGGCCGGTCCACGGATATGAGCGTTGTCCCACACCGAGGTGCCGGGACCGATTTCCACACCTTCTTCCAGGATCGCCGTTGGATGGATGCGGACGCTCATACCGCCTCAACCGATTCAAGGGCGATCCAGTTGTTGCTGTGCATGGATTCGTACGCCGCTTCGATGACCTTCACGGACGCCAAGGCGTCCTCTGGCGAAACCAGCACCTCCTCTACGCCGCGAAACGCACGGCAGAAGTTGCGCAACTGGTTGCGAAAGGCCTCCAGCTTGGCGTAGCCCGATCCGAAGGTGACCCAATCGCGGCTTGAAGTCTGCTTGTACATCGATTGCCGCCATCCGACACGAATTGTACCTGCGGATCCGTGAATCTGGACGTAGCTCTCAAGCTCCTTGTTGAGGCTCCAAGAAAGGTCGACTGTTCCGATAACACCGCCGTCGGTTTGCGTCCAAAGCTGCACACTGTCTTCTACAGGGATATCTTGAATGCGC
Source organism: uncultured Planctomycetales bacterium (assembly GCA_964550865.1). Lineage (GTDB taxonomy): Bacteria > Planctomycetota > Phycisphaerae > UBA1845 > JAFGLZ01 > JAFGLZ01. The sequence goes on along the minus strand of CAZKCX010000078.1, from coordinate 2,025 downwards.
GGGCCCTCAATCGCCTGGACCTGGCGAATAGGTCCCAGGAAGTGCCGAACCAGGTCGACCGAGTGGGTGCCGTTGTCGATCAGAACGCCTCCTCCGCTGATCTCCTCGCGGCTGTTCCACCGATTACGCATGTCCACGCGGGCTGTAAACGCGTTTTCAAAGAACATGACCTCGCCCACAAGCCCCGCTTTCACCATGCTCCTGGCTGTGAGCACGTCGTCCACAAAGCGGAATTTGGTTGCCATTGTGAACAGCAGATCATCTCTTCTCGCCAGGGCGATGAGCTCTTCGACTTCGTCGCTCCGAACGCAGAGTGGCTTCTCACACAACACGGCCTTGCCTGCATTGAGAAGCGTGCGACAGATCGTTTCATGCGTGTTCGGCGGTGTGCAAACGATTGCGGCATCCACACCGGACTCAAGCAAGAGCTCTTCCAGACTACCAAACGCGGGGCAATCACGTCCGTCCGCGAGGGCGCGCGCCGCGTCCACACGCGTGTCCGCAATGCCCGAGAGCTCCCCCTCGGGAAGCTGCCGGAGTGCCTCCGCGTACGTCTGGGCAATTGCCCCCGCGCCAACGATGCCTATCTTGACTGGATCTGTCATGCGTCAATCGCTCCTGCTCCAACCAAGCGATCCACGGCGCTTTGGATGGCTTCCGCGATCTGCTCGGCGTGTTGAAAAGTGAACCGTTCATTCATCGGCAGGACCAGCACGCTGGCCAGACCTGCAAACGTGCCCGGATACTTCTCGGGATCGTAATCCACGGCCTCTGGGCGGGCCGCCGTGAAGGGCCAGCGGCTGCTTCCGAACGTGTTCTGTTCTTCGAAGATCCGGCACTGGAAGGCAGGCTTGCCTACGTATCGCGGGGCCGCAGGAATCCCCAGCGACCGAAGCTCTGACGCCAGCGCGTCGACGCCTCCGGGCAAGACGCTTCCATCGACGTGCACGGCATACCTCCAGTAGGCGTGCACGGTGCCTGGCCTCGCGGCGGGAACGTGTATCCCAGCCGTGCCCGCCAACAGCTCGTTCAAGCGGAACGCAACAGACTGGCGTCGCTGGAACATCTCAGGGAGCTTCTGGAACTGTGCAGCGGCGACGGCTCCAACCAACTCGCTCATGCGGTAGTTCAGAGCGAGGAAATAGTGGTCTGGTTTCGGATCACCGTATCCCCAGGCCTTGTCGATGAACAACTTCATGGACCGCGCAAGCTTGCTGTCGTTGGTCAACACGAAACCACCCTCGCCCGTCGTAATATGCTTGCCCTGTTGCAGGCTGAAACAACCGATATCACCGAGCGTGCCCACGAACCGTTCGCCAATCCGCGCCATGTATGCCTGCGCCGCATCTTCGATCACCGGGATCCCGCGCGCACGCCCAATCGAGAGAATCCCATCCATGTCACAGGGGTTGCCGAAGAGATGCGTCGCCATAATGGCTCGCGTCCGATCGCTCATGCGGGCGGAAATCGTCTCAGGCGTGACGTTCAGTGTCAGCGGATCGACGTCTGCGAACACAGGAATGGCGCCCTGATATAGGATCGGCGCTAGGGCACCCATGTCCGTCACCGGGGTCGTGATGATCTCGTCGCCCGGCTCTAGGTCCAGTGCCGCCACCGCGACGTGGATCGCCGCTGTTCCGGACGTGCAGGCCAGTGCATGCGCGCAACCGAACTGCTGCCCTAGCGACTCCTGCCAGCTGCGAACAGCCGTTCCTTTCGTGCATGTTAGCGTGCCCGACTGGATGACGGATGCCAGCGCATCCATTTCCTCCTTGCCCAGGGAGCGCCCGGTAGCATCCTGGTCTGATGGAAGCTCAATCTGATTCATCTTCCCTCCTCGACGCGGAAAGCGATGGACCCCCTTTGACGAAGCGTCGCCTTCGTGGGCCCAAGCGATCCACGATACCGCTGAGCGTACGAGCTAGTCTCTGTGAAGAACGCGAAAACAAGACAAGTATCGACGACGAAACCCTAGTGTTGTGTCGCAACTCATTCGATGGGCGTCCAGCCGATGGGTGGCCCACC
>CAZKCX010000077.1:11646-14768 GCA_964550865.1 uncultured Planctomycetales bacterium | reverse complement strand
GGGATCATCGCGCGCAAGAGCTTCCACGGAAACGAACCGATCGAAGTGTGGATCCAGCCGAAGGACAAACCGGCCTTGTATGCCGCCGGTCTGGTTCGGTTCTGTCGCTATATCTCTGATGGGTACTACGAGGTCGGCATCGAGTTGATGTCTGCCGGCAAGGAACCGATCTTCGGCGAGAATCCCGAGATGGCCTTGGAGCAGTTGCCGTGGCTCGAGGAGGCGATCGAGCAGAAGAAGGAAGCGGTCTACGGCGGGAGCGCACGTGGGGCTCGCAACCGGAAGCAACATGAGAGCATCGTGCGCTAGCGCTCGCCCGGATTTCATCATTGCCTCCGTTTGCATTTGCCCTGTGCCGGCGGTACAAGACCGAGTGGTCAAACGGAGCGCCTTCCGCGCTCCGGCCGCGAGTTCCTGTTCGCCTTGTCCCCGTTCGTGACGCACCTGCCATGATCGCAAAGCGCTTGTCGAGCTGTTGTCTCGTTGTCCTTGTCTATGGGTTTCTGGTTCGCCCGGCCGGCGCGGCCGCGATCCCCGCGTGGGTCGAATCCCTGCAACAGCCCCGGACCCTTTCGAGTGAGACACGGCAGGCGAAGGTGTACGAGCTGCTCTCGGGCCCTGAGGGCTCGAAGATCGATACGCCCGAGGCGTGGCGGCGGCGCCGTCGCGCGATACGCGACAAGTGGACGGCCTTCCTGGGCGAGTTGCCCCGGCCGCACTGTCCGCTTCGGCCGCTCCAGCATGAGAAGGTGATTCTAGAGGACGGCCTGAGCCGGGCGCTGATCGAGCTTCAGGTGGAGCCGGACATCCGGATGCGGTGTTACGTCTTCATGCCCGCCGGGGAGGGTCCCTTCCCGGCGGTGGTTTGTCTCCACTCGACGAGCGACGAGACGATCGATCAGCCGGCGGGCCTCGGCAAGCAGCCGGAGAAGGGATTCGCGTTGGACCTCGCCCGGCGGGGCTATGTGACGATCGCCCCGGAGAACTTCGCGTGGCGGTATCCGGGTCGCCCGACCACGGGCAAGGCCTGGTCCAAGTTCCACGCCGTCGCGCGGGTGTTTCGCGACAAGTACCCCGACGTCACCGGCATGGCGAAGATGATCCACGACGCGCGGCGAGCGGTCGACTACCTGTGCGAGCTGCCCAACGTTCGGCAGGATCGCATCGGCGCGATCGGGCATTCGCTCGGCGCGAAGGAGGTCACATACCTGATGGCCTTCGACGCGCGGGTCGTCTGCGGCGTGAGCAGCGAGGGCGGTGTGGCCTTCGAGTTCACGAACTACCACGACCCATGGTATCTGGGTGAGGCGATCAAGAACCGGGATTGCGATCTCTACGCCCATGAGGTCGTTGCACTCATCCCACCGAGAGCGTGGCTCCTCGTCGGCGGCAACAGCGCCGACGGCGACAAGAGCTGGCCGTACGTAGCGCCGATTCTGCCCGTGTACCGGCTGCTGAACGCGCCCGCCAACGTCGGGCTCTTCGTTCATGACAAGGGCCATGCAGTCCCGCCGGAGGCCCGTCAGATCGCCTTCCGGTGGTTGGACTATCATCTGAAGAAATGAGGCGAACCCCCATGGGCACCCGTTTGGTGTGCATTCTCTTGTGCGCGGGGATCATGGGTTGATCCGTTCGCTTCGTGCGGGCCGAACCGCAGGGCGGCGACTTCGGGAAGCCACGCGTTGTCGTCCCCGCCCCGCAAGGTTCGCGAACCGCCCATCTCGGCGGGCCGAAGATCGTGAAGACGAGAGACGGTACGTTGATCTTGGCGTACATCGCAGCACGGCGGATGGATGTGCCGCGAAGGTGAGCAGGGTTCGACTCATTCGTGGCAGGATTTTAACCGTAGTCGCTTCGACACGATCCTCGGCATTTCGTCTGCACGGTGCGTGACGTAGACCAGCGTGCAGCCGGTGTGACGGACGGCGGTATCGATCACATCGAGGACCACGTCGCGGTGTGCGACGTCCAGGCCCTGGCAGGGTTCGTCGAGGATGAGCAGCTCGGGTGACTTCACCAGGGCGCGGGCCAGCAGGGCGAGCCGCTGGTGGCCGTCGGGGAGCCGATCGAAGGGCGTTTCGGCCTGCGAGGTCAGGCCGAGCACACGAAGCCAGCTTCGCACCTTCCGTTCTTGCGTCGTCGTGCAGCCGCGGTAGAGGCCGATGGAGTCGAAGAAGCCCGAGCACACGACGGCGTGCACGTCCACGTTTCCCTGGTAGTGATACTGCAGCTCCGGTGCGACCCAACCGATTCGCCGCTTGATCTCCCAGACGCTGTTGCCCGGGCCCGGCCGCCGGCCGAAGACCTCGATGTCGTTGGCGTAGCACTGGGGGTTGTCGCCGAGGATCAGACTGAGCAGCGTAGACTTGCCCGACCCGTTCGCCCCGAGCAGCGCCCAGTGCCGACCCGCGTGGATGGTCCAGCTCACGTCACGGAGTATTCGGGTCTCGCCGTAGGTCACGTTCGCATTCCGGATGCGGACGAGGATGTCGTCTGTCCGGCGCTTGCCTCGGCGTTTCGTCAGCGTGGGTAGTCTGGATCTCGGCAGCCTGAGCGAGGGGCCTGCCCGGGAAGCCAGCAGCGCGCCGGCCCCCTGACGGAGGATCAGTCGTTTGCGGCCTTGCAGGACGACCGTGTGATCCTCCAGATAGAGCATATGTGTGGTCGCGGCCGGGACCTCGTCGAGACGTTGCGTGACGACGACGACCCGCATGGGCGTCTTCATCAGGTCGCTGAGGGTCTGCATGAGCGTGCGTCGCGAGCCGCGATCCAGGCCGGCGAACGGGTTGTCCAGAATCAGCAGCTTGGGACGCTGGAGGAGCGCGCGGGCGAGGAGCGTCTTGCGCATCTCCCCGTTGGAGAGGTGAGCAATCTCACGATCGAGCAGGCCGTCGAGGCCGAGCAGGCGTGTGATTCGAGGAAGCGCGGAGTTGGATGCACCCGGCGCTTCCAACCGGATGACGTCCTCGACGGTGGGCAGCGGCTCGCGATCGATCGGGGACCATCGTGCCTGATGGAAGGAGATGGCTTGCGAGACGATCCGTCGATGGTCGGCCACGGATACCGAGGCGATCGCCCCGTCCGGCAGCCTGTCGGGACCGGTGATCGGACCGCTGGCGCGG
>CAZKCX010000077.1:0-11636 GCA_964550865.1 uncultured Planctomycetales bacterium | reverse complement strand
GCGCGGTCCTCGGCGAAGTGGTAGCGGATCTCGCCCTGGACGATGGGCACCTCACCGAGAACGGCCCCGATAAGCGTGCTCTTGCCGGAGGCGTTCGGGCCGACGATGGCCCACTGCTCGTCGGCGTGCATGTGCCAGTTCGTATCGCGGAAGACGAGATCCGAGCCGACGCGGATTGTCACTGCGGAAAGCTGCAGGAAGCGGGACTTGCGGTGTGGCTGACCTTGCATGCCGTGTCTCATACGCGTTGAGTTCGGATCGCGAAGAGGCCGGTTCACTCCGCCCAATCGAAGACGACCCCGAGCAGGTCACCGGGCCTGTCGCGGAGGATCTCATAGATCTTCGGGGCCTCGTCGATGCTGACCTGGTGTGAGATCAACGGATCGATGCGGATGACGCCGCGCTCGATGAACCAGAGGAGCACCTCGAGGTCATCGAGGTTGAAGTGGCAGCTCACCTCGATAGAGGCCTCCGTGTTGTGCAGCATCGACCAGTGAAAGCGCGTGATCGTCCGCACCGCCAGGAGTCCGATCACGCCACCGTGTGGAACCAGCCGGTTTGCGAAGATGTCCATCAACACGGGGTCCACGCCGCAGCAGTCGAGGATCCGCTCATACGTCCCCCAGGCCTTGAGCTCAGCCCAGAGCGCCTCGTCGTGGGCGTCCAGGCAGCGATGCGCCCCACATTGGGCCGCCAGCTCGAGCCTCCGCTCATTGATGTCGCTGACGGTGACGCGGGCGCCCAGGGCCCGCGCGGACTGGGCCGCGAACTGTCCGATCAACCCGAGGCCGGCCACCCAGACGTTCTGCGCGGGCTGGACGCGACAACGACGGCAGCCACGCATGGCCACGCCCGCTGCGCCGAGCAGGGCGTACGGACGGTAGTCGTGGCTTTCCGGGAGCCTCTGGCACAGGTGCGTCCCGTTCGGCACGGAGATGTCGACGACGTGCCAACCTCGATGGCCGACGTAATTCCCGTAGAAGACCCAGTCACCCACGGCGAAGTCCTCGACGGCCGATCCCACCTGCTCGACCGTCCCGACCGATTGGTACCCGTGGGCGCTCGGGAAGTCCTCCCAGATGTGCTCGGCCAGCATGGCGTGTCGCTCCGTGCCGTTGGTGATGCCCGAGTAGCGGGTGTGGACGAGAATCTCGGTCGGCTTGAGCTTCGGAGGGACGCCGAGTTCCGTGAAGGCCATCTTGCCCTTCGCCGGATAGTGGATGCCGATGGTACGCATGGATCGTCTCCGATGAGTCAGCGGTGGTGAGTGCCTGCTCGTCGCCGAGAAATCCCTGCGGCAGAACCGTGATGCGTTCCGCTGCATTGGATGGCCTCACGAAACCACGCCAGATTGACGCGAACACCGATCATGTCAAGCGAGTCGACAAATGTGGGACAGACGCCCCCGGCCGTGAGTAGGAGGATTGTCCGGCCGAGGGCCCCCGGACCGCGTTGCGGCGTTGCGGCACGCACGCAACCGTTCTGTCCTTGATGCCCGCGGCATTCTACGATACACGTCGTTTCCGCCGACGATCTGCAGCGCCGGTTGCGGAAACGCCGTGGGTACCTTGAAATAAGCACAGGGTTGACGGGTCTACAGTGTGTCGGGATGCCAACGTCCTTCGCCACATTCGAGCGTCTGAAGAACAAAGGCGTCGCCGCCTACAAGCGGGCGGAGTACGCCGTGGCCAAGACGTATCTCATCGAGGCGGCCGAGGCGATGCTGGAGTTGGCCGACGCGGCGAAAGACACCGAGCTGCGAAGCCAGCGCCAGGAATACGCAGCCGAGCTTATCGATCTCGCCAAGAGCTGCGACCGGCGGAAGGGATCGAAACGAAGCGGACGAACGGCGGCCCGAGAGCGATCGGACGACAACGGCGCCGACGCGTCCGAGTGGATCGTGAGCGAGAGGCCGTCCGTCAGCTTCGACGACGTGGCCGGCATGGAGGACGTCAAGCAAGAGATCCGCTTGAAGATGATCTATCCGTTCCTGCACCCGGAGCTGGCCGCGCGATACGGCGTGAGCGTCGGCGGGGGCCTGCTCATGTACGGCCCGCCCGGAACGGGCAAAACGATGATGGCCAAGGCGACGGCCCACGAGCTGGACGCCACGTTCTTCGTGATCAGTCCGGCCCAGATCATGAGCAAGTGGGTGGGTGAGGCCGAACAGAACATCCAGAAGCTCTTCGACGAGGCCAAGGGCCACGAGAAGTCGGTGATCTTCATGGACGAGGTGGAGGCCCTCGTGCCGAAGCGCAAGAGTGACAGCTCGACCGTGATGCAACGCGTGGTGCCGCAGATCCTGCAGGAGCTCGAGGGTTTCGATCGTTCGGCAGAGCAGGCCCTGATGTTCATCGCGGCCACCAATCGCCCGTGGATGTTGGACGGAGCGATGATGCGGCCCGGTCGGCTGGACACGAAGGTGTACGTACCGTTGCCGGATGCGCCCGCGCGATACCGGCTGCTCGAGATGTACCTTGCCCCGCGTCCGTTGGCGGATGACGTGGACCTCGGCAAGTTGTGTGATCTGCTCGAGGGATACAGTGGGGCCGACATCAAGAGCATCGCGGGTCAGGCGGCCTCGCGACCGTTCATCGAATCCGTCGGCGGCGGAGAGCCGCGCGCGATCAGCATGGACGACGTGCTGGCGGTCATCGAACGTACGATGCCTTCCGTGCGTCAAAGCGACCTGGTGCGGTTCGAGAAGTTCATCGAGACCGGATCGTGAAATTACCGGGCATGGACCGGATCCGCAGTGTGCTCGAGGGAGGCCGGCGACAATCATGGCCGAAGACAGCTTCGACATTTCGATCCTGGAGCAAGACGCGGAGTTGGTGGCGCTCGCCGTGAGCCCCGACGCGCTCTTCGGCGTGTTCGCGCGGACGTTCCGCGTTCCCGATGGGTGGCGAGCATTGGTCATCGGCCCGGAGGGAGAGCGGTCGGTCGTCGGCTCCGGTGAGGAGATCGTGGCATCCGATGCGTCCGAGGTCGTCTTCGTCCGGGCAAGGCCGATCGAGCTGACTTTCCAGATCGACGCCGCGTCCTCGTCCGACGCCTATCTGTGCGATGCCTCGGTCCACCTCCGTCTTGAGACGTCGGATCGTGCATCCGATCTTGCTGGAACGAAAGAGGCACTCCTGAGTTCATCGGATACGGCCGACCGGGGCGCCGTGCTGTCATATCTCTCCGAGGAATTGCGTCAGGCCGTGGTCCGGTGGGCCAAGGCGCGGAAGGCCTCGGATCTGATCGAAGGCGCAGACCCCGTAGGATTCGCGCAAGCCGTGGAGGATGCCGTCGGCCCGGCCTGTTTGAAGGCGGGTTTGCGTCGAAGCGGGGAGCTGGAAGCGAGATTCGTGTCGACGGCGTACGACGTCGTTCGGCAGGACACGGAGAAGGCGGCGGTCCGTCGCGATCGGATGGAGCTCGACAGGCAGCTCCGCGAGGCGGCCGAGGAGGCGCGGCGCGAACACCTTGAGCACGTGGGTACGATGCTTCAACGGCTTCGGGAGATGGCGGACGCTTCTCCGGATGTCTCGATCGGCGAGCTCATCCGGGAATTCGGGGAGGATCAGCGCGGACAGCTCTATCGCGGTCTGCTTCAGGCGTCGTCGGATGGCGGATCGTGCCGAAGCATCATTGTGGCCGCAGGCGACGAGCTGCTCTGGCTCGACCCTGCGTCCCCGCGAGAGCCGACGCTTCGAACGCGCGTCGCGGTGCCGGGTGGGGCTTTACGTTCGGTATCGCTGGTCAAGGATCCAAGCGCCAAGGACGTCCTTGCCGTGGGTGGGGCGTCGGCCGTCGTGCTCGTCGATCCGGAGACCGGTGAGTCCCTGCGCCACCTGGTTTGGCCCGTGGAGTCCGGCTCTTCGCTGCGAGGGGGCGTCAATAGCGTCACGTGCATTCGTGGGATGCTGGTTGCTTCGCATTCGGGGCTGGGGCTGTGCGAGTGGCCGATCGAAGGAGACGAAGAAGGCACACCCGTCCTGGCGGACTTCACCGCCTCGGCGCGGACCGTGCGGGCGGCGCAGCGGGATCAAGCCGAACGCTTGTGGGTCGCCGTTGACGACGTCGTGATCCGATTGGACGGCGAGCCCGGCTCCGCATGCAGCGCGACGCGCTACGAAGGCGCGGGCGCACGGATCGCCGCCCTGGACGTGGGTGAGCATTGTGTCTGCGCCGGTACGCAAGACGGGCGCGTCGTCTGTTGGAGCATCGAGGAACCGCAAGCGTGTTCCACCGTCTTTGCGGGAGGGAGTCGTCCGTGCGCGTCGGTCGCCGTGACCGACGCCATGGGAATCACGCGGGTCGGCTTGAGCGACGGGACAGTGTCTGTCAAGGAAACGGTCCTCGGCGAGACGATCATGGATCGGTATCAGACAGGCTCCGATCGGCTGGTGGGGGCGTGGTGGTCGGCCGATCGCGTCATCGCCGTGAATGATTTCCGGAATCAACTCTTCGTATGGACCCGGGGACGGCCCGAGGCCCCCACGGGCTCGGCCGACATCGGCTGGCTTTGCAGCAACCAGGCCAAGGACGTGTGCCTGCTGCTTGCTTCCTAGTCCACAATGTCACCTGTTCCGTGCCGGAGGGATGGTACTGACGTAAGTACCGCACTTCGGTGATCCGACGAGGATGTGGCCCGGCTGCTTGTGGCGAGCGAAGTCGAGCCATCGGATTCATCGGACCTGGTGCGACCGCGCGGCATGAATGCCGCGGCTCGGGCAGGGCTTCGCTGTGGCCCCGGAGCGAAACGCCCTCAAAGCATAGGTCATGGGGACCTCGCATTCCGCAGGACGACCTGTGGTCCCTGCGGCGCGGGGGTGTGCGTGCGTGTAGAAGAAGGGGCGAAGCGTGTGTGTCTGGTTGTAGGGAGGGGGACGCTGTGTTATAGTACCGACTCGCCCCGGCGCTGGGCGGTCGGAACCCGCTGCAGCGGGGACGTTTACGAATCAAGCGAGCCGACGCACGGCTGGACGTGGACCCGTCGTCCGAACCAGAGGGCAAGGCGGCGTGTGCTTACGGTTCCCCGATGGACGGGCGCGCACCACCATCGCCGTGCGGGACGAGGCTGGAGGATCTGGGCCTTGAAATCCTTTTTCTGTCTGGCGGTGATGGTGTCGGCCGGTATCGTCCGAGCTGAGGCGGTCGGCCGTCCGAGCACGCAGCCAGTCACCGGAAAGGAAGCGCTGAAACACGTTGACGCTGTCCTTTCCGCGCCGCGCGATCACGTTCACACCGGCAGTTCGGTATGGCTCGACTTCCTGTTGTACAACAATTCCGATCGCCCGGTGGTGTTGGCGGTCCCTGACGTCGATGCGGCCCCCAGCGATCCCAACACGATGGGATTGCCGGCGGATCATGTCTTCAGCGGCGAGCGCTTTCGCGCCCTGCGTATCCTGGACGGCCAAGGACGCGAAACGGGCGAGGAGGTCATGTATCGGCCCGTCGGGAAGGTCGCACGGGTGAAGATCGCGCCGAGGGGCGTGGTGGGTCGGCGGATGGATGTCAGCGACCACTACTCAGCGTTGCGACGGTCGGGCCTCTATGAGCTGCAGTGGTGTCCGTACGGTGGGGAGATCAAGTCCAACAAGCTGCGCTTGGAGCTGAAGCCGCACAAGCAGGTCGTCCTTGTGACGAACATGGGCGAGCTTCGGCTCGAGCTTCTGTATGACAAGGCGCCGAAGCACGTGGCCAACTTCATCGAGCTGGCCGAGTCGGGCTTCTACAACCGGACGAAGCTCTTTCGGGTGTATCCGGGAATCGCCGCCCTCGGTGGATGTCCCATCGGGGACGGGACGGGCATGCGCAAGGACGGCGTGACGATTCCGGCCGAGTTCAACGACGTGCCCTTCGAGGAGGGCACGGTGGGGATGTCCTTGGCGGGAAACGACCCCAATTCGGCGTCGAGCCAGTTCTTCATCTGCATGCGACGCGTGAAGGCGTGGGACGGGAAGTACACGGCCTTTGCCAAGGTCGTGGGCCTGAAGTCGCTGGAGACACTTCGCAAGATCGCGCAGGTGGAAGTGGACGAGCGGGATCGGCCCGTGCGGGACATCGTCATCGAGCGTGTCGATGTCGTGACGGTGCCGCGTGATGCCTCGAACCGGGACAGGCGTCTCAGTCCGATGGGTTACTGAGAAGCACTGCTTTCCCAAGCCCTGGGGATGCTTACTTCCGCAGGGCTTCGGCGCATGCCCGAAGCATGCTACAATAGCATAGGTGGAGAACCATCGCCCCTTCCGGATCGGCAGGGGCGATCCCGATATAGGCCGTGCTAGGCGGGGCGGTACCGGTGCCCTGATCCCGCTTCGGCGGGTGACCCGAAAACCGGTTATGCGGGGCTGAATGCGCCCATGAGGCTTGGGAGGTTGCGGCCGCTTCGGTGTATTGTGGCGTTGAGGGTCGGGTCCCATGCAATGGAGCATGTGGACAACGGGTCAGGCCTTGACCGGAGCAGCCCACCCGCAACGCTTCAGGTGCCGTGGGGCTACCTGGCCTGAGTCGCAGTGCATCGAATGCCGAGGCGTCTCGAATCGAAGGGCGCTGTACGGCCTTTTTCATTGAACCGCTGTCGCGGGAGGAGTGCGGCGGCCGAGCGGATAGGGAGCGGCGGACACGAACCGGCGGCGACGATGGCTTACACCGTTCTGGCAAGGAAGTACCGTAGCCGGACCTTCGACGAGATCGTAGGGCAGGAGGCCATCGCTACCACGTTGAAGAACGCCATCGACACCGGCCGGATCCACCACGGCTATCTCTTCACCGGCACGCGAGGAGTCGGCAAGACCTCGATGGCCCGGATCCTCGCCAAGGCGCTGAACTGCCTGTCGGTGGACGCCCCGACCGTCACGCCCTGCTGCGAGTGTGAGCTGTGCCGATCGGTCTCCGAGGGTAACGACGTCGACGTCATCGAGATCGACGCGGCCAGCAACACGGGCGTGGACAACATCCGTGAGCTGCGCAGCAACTCGATTTATCGACCCGCCCGATCGCGCTACAAGGTGTACATCATCGACGAGGTGCACATGCTGAGCCAGGGCGCGTTCAACGCCCTGCTCAAGACGTTGGAGGAGCCGCCCGAGCACGTCAAGTTCGTCTTCGCCACGACCGAGCCGCAGCGCGTGCCCGCCACGATCCACAGCCGGTGCCAGCGATTCGACTTTCGCAGCATCAGCGTCGACAAGATCACCGCGCAGCTCGGCAAGATCCTCGAGGCCGAGGAGGTTGAGGCCGACGACGCCGTTTTGCGGCGCGTCGCGCGATTGGCGAACGGCTCGATGCGCGATGGGCTTTCCTTGTTGGATCAGCTTCTGAGCCTCGGCGCGGCAACGCTGTCGGTCGATCTCGTCGACGAGATCCTGCCCGCGCCGCACAACGAATTGCTCGCGGAGTTGGTGGACGCCCTTGCGGCCAACGATCCGGCCGCCGCCCTGGAAGGCCTCGACAAGTGCGTGAACGAAGGCCACAGTCTCGAGCAGCTTTGCGGATCGCTGATCGAGTATCTGCGACAGCTCCTGGTGGTCGCCGTGTGCGGGGCGGAGACCGAGCTGATCGATGTGCCCGCCCCCGTGCGTGAGCAACTCGCCGGACAGGCCCGTCAGTTCGATACGGCCGGCCTGAGCTATATGGTCGCGGTGACCGAGGAGCTACGGCGGAGCGTGCGGTTCAGCGGATCGGGACGCGCGCTGGCCGAGGCGGCGCTGGTTCGCCTCGCCACGATGGACCGTTTCGCGGACATCGAGTCGCTGCTCGGCCGATTGCAGGGACAAGGACCCTCGTCGGCCACCTCGGGTTCGTCTTCTCCGGCGCGCCAGGCACCGGCGAGGCGCGCGCCGGGACGAAGATCCGCCTCGGATACCAAGCCCTGGGCAGAGAACGAGGCAGCGGAACCTCGGGCGCCACGTGCACGCGAGCAGAAACCCGCCGGCTCGCGGCAGAAGAAGGACGATTCGTCCCCGTCGAGCTCGACGCCCAAGCCCGATCAAGGAAACGCGAGCGCGCGCATCCCACGATCGTCTCCCGTGACCGGTAAGGAACGACGGGAGGCCTTGTCCGAACCGATGGTGCAGAAGACCCTCGAGCTCTTCGAGGGAGAGTTGGCCAACGTAGAGAAAGAGCCGCCCGGCAATCGGAAGGCCCCGAAGCCGAAGGACGCCTAGCCGATCGCGCGGAGATGGGAGACGGTAGGACCATGTTCGAGAACCTCGGAAACCTGGGCGGAATCATCAAGCAGGCGATGCAGATGAAGGAACGCATCGCGGAGGTCCAAGCCGAGCTGGAGAATCAGGTGCATGAGGCGACCAGCGGGGGCGGCTTGGTCCGCGCCAAGGTGAACGGCAAGGGCGATCTGCTGGACGTCAAGATCAGCCCCGAGGCCATCGAGTCCGGCGATGTGGAGATGCTGGAGGAGCTGGTCAAGTCGGCCGTGACGGCCGCCACGCGCCAGGCCCAGGACGCCGCCAAGCAGGCGCTGGGTCAGGTCACGGGCGGGCTCAACATCCCGGGCCTGGAAGGGCTGCTCGGCGGGGGAAAGTGACCGATGGGTCGGCCTGGCGGGCTGATTTTGATTCCGGAACGTGCGCGGCCGGCCGGTTGGGCCGGTCGTTGACGTTACGGGCAGCCTGAGATCGGGAGGCCGGAGCGTTCCTGATGTCCGAGAACACAACGGAATCGTTGGCCCGGTTGCAGGAGGCGTTCCGGAAGCTGCCGGGAATCGGCCCGCGGAGTGCCGAGCGCATTGCATTTCATCTGCTCAAGATGTCGAAGGAAGAGGCGTTGGCCCTCTCGGATGCCATTCGAGATGTAAAAACGAATATTCGGCCGTGCTCGGTGTGCTATAATCTAACGGAGAACGATCCTTGCGCGATCTGCAGCAATCCCCAGCGCGATCGCAGCCAGGTCGTGGTGGTGGAACAGCCGAAGGACGTGATCGCCTTGGAAGCCACCGGCGTGGTGCGAGGCGTGTACCACGTGCTGATGGGCCACCTGGCCCCATTGGATGGCGTGGAGGCCGGCGATTTGACGATCGAGGCCCTCGTCCGCCGGGTCCGCGAAGGAGGTATCCAGGAGATCGTTCTGGCGACGAATCCGACCATGGAGGGCGACGGGACGGCGATGTACATTCGCAGCCTCCTGGAGGATCTGGGCGTCACAGTGACGCGTTTGGCACGCGGGTTGCCCACGGGCGCCCAGATGGAGTATGCCACGAAGGCGATGCTCGCCGACGCCATGCAGGAGCGCAAATCGATGTGATCTTAGGTCCTTGGTGGGTCGATGCAAGAAGGGGCCTTGTACGCCGTATGCCGCACGTCGGGACGTTATCGGAATCGGGTACGGTGAGAGAATAGGCAGCAATGTCTCAGTCTCTATCCCAAGTTGCCTCGCAGGTGCTTCGACAGGAGCAGCGCCTCACGCCGCAGCTCATCCAGTCGATGAATATCCTGCAACTGCCGCTGCTCGCCTTTGAGGAGCTGCTGCAACAGGAGATGGAGACCAACCCGGCGCTGGAGGTGGAGTTGGCGACCCCCGAGACCTCGTTGGATGATCGTCCAACCGAGGAAGGAGGAAACGGGGAGGCCGACGACGAGAGCTTCTCCCACCTCGACGATTTAGCGAGTGAGTACGACTTCGACGAGGGCGACCGGGCCTACATGAGCCGCTCGGTCAGCGACGACGGCCGCGACGCGAAGATGGACGCGATGGCCGCCACGGCGAGTCGACCCATCTCCCTGCAGGAGTATCTGCTCCAGCAGTGGTCGTTCGTGGATGAAACACCGGAGGTCAAGCGCGCGGGCGAGCTGATCATCTACCAGGTGGACGAGGACGGCTACCTGCGGACGCCGCTCGAGGATATCGCGATGAGCGTCAATCCTCCGCTGGCGATCGAGACGGTCGAGGACGCCTTGCTCGCGGTGCAGGACCTGGAGCCGCCGGGCGTGGCGGCGCGAGACCTCAAGGAATGTCTCCTGCTCCAGCTCGACGCGCTGCCGGGACGCCACGACCTGGAGGCCCGCATCGTTCGGCATCATCTGGAGAATATCGAGAAGAACCGTTATCCCGCGGTCGCCAAGGCGCTGGGTGTCGAGATCGAGGACGTCAAGGAGGCCGTCGAGATGCTGGGGCGGCTGACACCCCGGCCGGGCATGCTGGTCTCGGAGCACGACGTCCCGCGGATCACGCCCGACGTCATCGTCGACTACGACGAGGAGGGCGACGGCTACACGGTCCGGCTGGCGCGGGGCAACACGCCGCGGCTGCGGATCTCCCCGTCCGTGCGGCGTCTCCTCCGGGCGAACAAGAAGGACCGATCGGTCCGCGAATTCCTGCGCAAGAACATCGAGGCGGCCTCGGCCATCATCGATGCCGTGCAGTATCGCCAGCAACGGCTGCTCGAGGTCGCCAAGATCATCGTAGACCGACAGCGGGACTTCCTGGATTACGGGCCGTCGTCGCTCAAGATTCTGCGCATGAACGACGTCGCACGAGAGCTCGACTGCGACCCGTCGACGATCAGCCGCACCGTCGCGGACAAGTACATGCAGACGCCGCGGGGCATCTACCCGCTGCGGATGTTCTTCACCGGCGGCACCGAGACGGCCACCGGCGAGGAGACGAGCTGGGACAGCGTCAAGGCCCGCGTAAAGGAGATCGTCGACAACGAGGACAAGTCCAAGCCGCTCAGCGACGACGCGATCGCCAAGATCATCCAGGACGAGGGCGTCGACATCAAACGCCGCACCATCGCCAAGTACCGCAGCCAACTCAACATCCCCACCGCCAGACAACGCAAGGAATACTGAGCGTCCGCCCCCAACCGAGCCGCATCGCTACAGACGCGACGATCAGATACGCGACCGTAAGGGAGCGTTACCCTCGAGATCGCGTGCGAGCTGGTTCTCCCTCCCGGCTGCTGTGTCCATCTGTTTGCCCCGAGCGATGACTCGCACCGCGAAGCAGCACTGGTCTCGGCGAGTGTAGGTGCGTCGGCGCTACTCCTGCTCGTCGAGCTCGACGCAGTGGTCGTGGCCGTGCTTGCCGCAGCACTGCTTGAACTTGAGGACCTTGCCGCCCGGACCGGTCTTGCCCAGGGGGCAGGGGTCGTTGCGCTTGAGCTTGGGCGCGTCGTCCTTGATGGGCTTGACGGGATCGGGCAGAGGGGGATCGTCGTCGGTGGGCAGCATCTTGGCGTGCTGCTCCTCCTTGCGTTTCTTGCCGAGGAACTTATCACGAAACCAGCCGGATTCCCTGGGCATCAGTCAGCCCTCCCTACGACCGCCGCGAGAACCGCGGACGGCTCGTGTTGCCCTACGTTGGCGGCCAATCCTTCCTCGGATTCGCGCCGAAGCTCCCCCCTGGGTGTTTGGACAGTTCGCGAAGCTTGGGTGGCCCACCTCTCCACTTGTGCCGAGCCTCGTCGAGGCAGAGGTGGGGCACACGAATTCGACCGGAGAGTGGCGTCCCTATCGTGAGAGCGAAGGGCCCCTAAGGCTGAACCAGCGGGCCACCCGGATACAGGCTTCCTCCGACGGACGGTTCAGTCTTTCGCAGAAGCAGCTTCGCGTGTCGGTCCCCGTGCCACTACGCTGTTCGCAACAATGTCTGAACAGTCGAGCAGCTTTGCCTTCTGTGGCCCAGCC
>CAZKCX010000076.1:0-14892 GCA_964550865.1 uncultured Planctomycetales bacterium | reverse complement strand
ACCGAGACCCTTCCTGACGTGCGCTACGCCATCGTGGGCGTCGGAGAGGACGAGGCGCGCTTGCGGCGATTGGCCTTCCAGAAGAACGTCGCCGATCGTGTTCATTTCGCGGGACTGGTCTCCGATGACGAGTTGCGCGTCTGGTACGCGGCCTGCGATGTCTTCGCCATGCCCAACCGCGACATTGATGGGGATACGGAAGGATTCGGCATCGTCTATCTCGAAGCGGCGGCGTGCGGCAAGCCCGCGGTCGCAGGGCTTTGCGGGGGAACGGGCTCTGCCGTCATCGACGGCGAAACCGGAATCCGTGTGGACGGGACCAACGTCCGAGCGGTGTCTGCAGGTCTCAAGCGGCTGCTCCTGGACCCCGAGGCCGCCCAGTCCATGGGCCATCGCGCCCGAGAGCGGGTCGTGCGGGAATTCAGTTGGCCCTCGGTGGCACGAAGGACCCGAACGATTCACGCCTCGCTGACGTCCGCTGCGTCGACGAGACCGGATGCGGTTTCCTCCTTTCGTCTCGGGAAACAAAGGCTGGGTGCGATTCGGGGGACATGATCTCTTCGTCAAAAGGTGTAGACGTGAATCCAACCGTTGCGCAGACATGGAGAAAGCCCGTCGCCGCTCCTTCGCTTGAACGGCGGCGCCTCGGCGATTGCCCATACGCGGTGCGCAACGGCGTTGCATATCGGGGTGCGTCCTTGCTCGCCGACGGAAGCGTAAGAAGGTACAGGCCTCGGGCAATGCCTTGGCCCGAGAAGAATCGCGCACGGAGTCGATTGAAGCGCACCGTTCCGTTGGCTCCGCCTGGCGGGCACGTCCGGACGACATGTACCAGGGGGGTCACCGGCGGCCTCTTTGCCGGAGACCTTGTCATCGGGGTGGCTCAGAGCTGGAATCGTAGCGATGTTCGAACTGGTGATGAAGCCGGTTCTGTTCAGTCGAGGTGAAGTCTCGAGTATGCCGCTAACGACGATCCTGTTCCTGACGCTGTACTTCATCGGATGCGTGGGGGCTTTGCGCCTCCCCATTCTGGGCGTCGTGACGTATCTGGCGGTCTACCTGATCTATCCCGAGACGGCCTGGTGGTCCAAACCGATCGAATGGATGGGGATCCGCTACTCCTATACGGCGGGGCTGTTTACGCTCATCGGCCTGCTGTTGAACCATCGAAGGCTCGGGACGCCCGGATCCTTCTGGCATCGGCAGGAGGTGCTCTTCGCCTTGCTTGTTGCCTCGATGTGGGTCAGCTTGCATACGGGCGTCGGGCCGTGCGACATGAGCTACCGCACACTCGACAAGATGGTCAAGGTCCTTGTCTTCCTCGTCATGATGACGCACATCGCCACCGACCTCAGGAGCTTCCGCTATGTCCTATGGACCCTGGTGATGGGAACGTTCTATCTCGCACACCAGTCCTACGTGGCGGGCCCCGCCAGCTTCATGGATGGTCGATTGAACGCCATCGGGGGACCGGACTTCGACCGAGCCCCCGAGTTGGGCGTACACTTCGTCGCCATCCTGCCGCTCATCGGTGCCCTGCTGCTCAGAGAACGACGCTGGTATGTTCGGGTGTTCCTCGTGCTCTGTGCGGCCCTGACGTTCAACGGAATCGTCCTGACGCGAACGCGATCGGCCATGACGGCCATCCTGGCGGGAATCGCATTCGCCTTCCTGAAGCTCCCCAAGCGTTGGCGCGTCAAGGCCATCGGCATCGGAACCGTGGGCTTGATCGGCGCCTATGCGCTGACCGATCAGGGCTTCTGGGAACGCATGGCGACGATACCCACGGCCTACCAGGAACAGACCGAGGCGGAGGTGAACGAGCAAGGATTCGTCATGGCAGGCGGACGGATCACCGCGTGGCGGGCAGCGTGGCACATGTGGATGGAGAATCCCTTGGGCGTGGGCATCGGCAACTTCACCCGGCTCATCGAGTTCTATCCCCCCGCGTACTTCGCCATCGACGCGCATAACTCCCTCGTGCTCTGTTTCGCCGAACTGGGCATCTTCGGAATCACGCTGTTCACGGCGCTGCTCTGGGGTACGTGGGGGCAACTCGGCCGGATACGCCGAGCGGTCCGTTCGGAACGCCGCCTCTGGTTGCTGGAGCTGGATGTCTTCGCCTTGCAGACCTCCTTCTTCATGTTCTTCGTGGGTGGTCTAACGGTCAGTCGCTTCTATTGCGAGATGTTCTGGTGCTTGCTGGCCATCCCCATCTGCTTCGAACGCGCAGTCCTTCGGGAACTCCGTCAGCCGTGCGCCGTCAAGACCCCGGAAGCAGCGCGGACGGCCTCGTCCGAGGTTGGCCTCCGCTCGCCGCACCCCACGCCGGCCCTGGCCGTCGGAACCTAAACGACAGGCGAACGCCGAGTCCGCGCTCGTTGACAGTTCTTGACAATGCAGCCATAATCAAGGGTTCTCACGCCCTGCGCCACGCCCAGAGCGTGACAGGACCATGCCGCACCGCATACCGTGCTGGATGCGCGCAAACGGCTTGGCCGGAATGGAGCCTTGGATTCCCGTACGGGATTGCAGGGGAAGAAGCGGATCGGGAGTTCCCCTGACGGGGGAGCGGGCCTGCATGTCGGACGAGAAGCCGCACGGAAATCACGAAGTGTCCTCTCTAGGCGCGGCTCCTTCCTCTGAGCGGTATCCGCTGTGGCTGTTGGGCAAGATGCTCATCTACGGCACCGGCTTCCTCGCCTTTGTGCTGGTCCTGGTGCCCTGGCTCTGGCATCGGCTGGACGTCTACGTGCCGGCCGTCCATGTCGACCTGGACTGGCGGCTTCGCGCCGTGGGCGGCGTGATCTTCGTCGTCTGCCTCGGGCTGTACCTCTACAATTCGTATGTGCTGACGTATCACGGCAAGGGGGCGTTCGTCGAGTTCGACCCGCCGAAGGAGTTCGTCTCCACCGGCCCCTACCGTTGGGTCCGCAATCCTGTGGCGGCCAGCTTGCTGGGCGCGATTCTGGGGGAAGCGATCCTGTTCTCGTCCACGGGCATCTTGATCATGTTCATCACGAGCGTCGGGCTCGCGCACCTGCAAGCGACGCGCGTCGAGGAACCCTTGCTGAAAAAGCGGTTCGGCAAGAGCTACGAGGACTACATGAAGCGCGTGCCGCGCTGGATTCCGCGCAGGCCGCGGGACGGTACGGACGAAGGCCGGTAGCCGGCAGCCTCCACGGACCCATTCGTGATAGCCCTGCATTCGGGTCGGCCTCGTACGAACCGGCAGAACGAAGTGTGAAGGGGTACTGTTGTGACGTCTTCCGGCGAGCCGTCAACGCTACCGACACCTGAGGTGAATACCGTCGCTCCGCCACCCAAGCAGCCCTCCCGCGCGAAAACGATCGCCCTGGCGGGGCTGATCATCCTCTTCGCCATGCTGCTCAACGCGCCGTCGCTGCGGTGGGGGTTCGCCTACGACGACTACGCACACCAGTTCGCCTTGCGGACGCAACACCACCGCTACCGGCTGTACTACTGGAGCCTGTACGACTTCGGCCGGCGACCTGAACCGCACGACCCGGCCTTCAAGCGAGGCGGGTTCGCCTGGTGGACGGGCCCGGAGTTCAAGATCCGCTTCTTCCGCCCGATCTCCAGCCTGACGATGTATCTGGATCACCTGGTCTACGGCGAGTGGGCGCCGGGCTTCCATCTGACGAGCCTGGGGTTCTTCGCGATCCTCCTCGTGCTGGCGCTTAAGCTCTATCGTGACCTGGGGCTCACGCCGCGGGGGGCACTCTGGGGGCTTGCGCTCCTTGCGCTGGAGGACTGCCACGTCGTGCCGGTCGGATGGGTCGCGAACCGGAACACACCGGTCGCGACCGTGTTCAACATCGCGACCGTCTTGCTGTTTCACCATCATCGCCGCACCGGGCGATGGCCTTATCTGCTGGGAGCGTGCGTTACCTTCTTGCTAGGGTTGGGGTCGAAGGAGTCGGCCATCGCGACGATCTTCATCCTCGGTCTCTACGTGCTGCTGCTCGAGCGGCCATCCAAGGGAGAGTCGCTGGTCGCCGGGATCGGTCGCGCGATGAAGACCGGTTCCCTCTGGCTGATGGTGGCCATTGGCGCCGCCTATATGGCGTTCTACATCGCCGCCGACTACGGCACGAGCTCGGTCCTTTACAGCACGCCGTGGGGAGACACGGAGCAGTACATCAAGCGGATCTCCGCCTTGATGCCGCTGGCGTTCTTCAGCCTCTTGCTGGGCGTGAGCGCGGACATCGCCCTCCTCTGGCCGAAGACCACCTGGCCGCTGGTCGGAATCGCCGTACCGTGCCTGCTCGTTCTCGGCGTCATCCTCTGGCGCGTCTTACGAAACGAGCCGCTGGCGGCGTTCGCCCTCGGGTGGGCGGTCTTCTCGATCCTCCCGATGGGGGGCGGGTTCCCGTCCGACCGGTTGTTTATGACGGCCTCGGTGGGCACGGCCTTGCTGATCGCCGTGCTGTTCGACAAGCTGGGCAGCTACCGACGGATGTGGCGGGAGCGTCGGTTCGCCCACATGGGATTGGTCACGCTGTTCGTGCTCGTCGGCGTGGTCATATCGATCCCGATGAGCCTGTTCCGCAGCCTGGTGTTCGGCACCATGATCCGCAAGGACCGCGCCGCCATCCTCAGCGCCGAAGTCGACATGGACAAACCCAGGCCGCAAACGGTCTTTGTGCTCAACAGCCCGTCGACGTCGTTCGCGGGACTGCTCGGCTCGACCTGGAGCGTGGAGAAGGACGATTACCAACTGGGCATGTTTCTACTCCAGATGGGACGCCGCAAGATCGTCTGGCACCGCATCGACGAACGGACCATGACGCTGGAGTACGGTCCGCCCCCCCTACTCTATCACGACTACGAGGTGCTCTTCATCGCGTCACGAGAGATGCCCAAGCCGGGCGACGTCTACAAGACAGCCGAGTTCACCGCCACCATCCTCGACGTGAACGACCGAGGCGTGGAGAAGGTCAAGTTCGAGTTCGAAAAGCCCCTCGAGCACGAGTCGTATCAGTGGCTGGCCACGCGCGGAGCCGAGCTCAAGCAGATCGAACCGCCCAAGCCCGGCGAGACCATCACCCTGCCCGAGGTCAAGGGCCTCATGCCGTTCGCACCGTAACCCTACGCCGATTCGGCGGGAGCCGGCGCGGGGCCGATCTTCAACCAACGCATCAGCGGTCGCATCGTCATGCCCTGGACCACCAGGGAAAAGAAGACGCACGAGAAGCCGGCCAGGATCAGCGCCGGCCGCAGCGTGACCAACGGGTTGTCCGTCGGCAGCTTGTCGGCGGTGGGGATATGCAGGAGCAGCGCGATCGGTATGGAGCCCCGCAACCCGCCCCAGAACAGAATATGCTTCCACGGTCTGGGTCGTCGCGTGCCGATCTGGTTCAGGCCCCAGTAGAACGTGTAGGCCACCGCCGCCCGCGCGACGAGCATCGCAACGATCGAGACGATCACGAGCTGCCACGGGTTCACCGGTACGGCCTCGGGGATCTCGCGAAGCTCCAGCCCGATAAGAATGAAGAGCAGCGAGTTGACGAGGAAGTCGATCGACTCGAAGAACCCCTCCACCGTCTCGACGGTCTTCTCGCTCATGGCCAGACGCCGCCCGTGATTGCCGATCAGCAGACCGGCCATCACCGTGGCGATCACGCCGGAGAAATGCGCCACCTCCGCCAACCAGAACGTGCCGTACGCCAGGGCAAGGCAGATGGCGTTCTCGAGTAGGTGATCGTCCAGACGTCGCAAAACCAGGAATGCCACGTACCCGAGCCCGCCGCCGAGCAGCAGACCACCGGCCGAGACCTTCACGAACTCGAGTGCCGCCGCGCCGAGCGATAACCCGCCGCCGTGCCAGGTGGCCTCGAGAAGAATCGTGAACAGCACGACGCCGGTCGCATCGTTGAAGAGGCTTTCACCCTCGACCAGCGTCCGCAGGTCGTGCGGCGCGTCGGCCTCCTTGAACAGCGCGAGCACGCTCACCGGGTCCGTGGGCGAGATGAGTGAGCCGAACAAGAAGGCGACCAGGATCGACCCGATCCCCCCGAGCCACCCCACCATGCCGCCCACAAGCAGCGTCGAGACGATGACGCCCGGCACCGCAAAGCACACGATGGGGATGATGTGCTTGAGGAGGCGGTCCAGCTCCATGTGCATCGCGCCCTGGAACAGCAAGGGTGGCAGGAACACGAAGAAGATCAGGTGGTGCCCGAAGCCCGTCTCCTCTAGCTCGGGCCCGATGTGCAGCACGCCGATGGCCAGCCCCATCAATGTGAGGAAGATCGTATACGGAAGATGCGTGATGGCCTTGCTGATGATGCCAACGACGCACGCCAGCAGCAACAAACCGATGTAGATGCCGACGGCGTGCTCGATCGCGTGTTCCATGGCGGAATCCTATATGAGCTTCATCGAGCGCGATAGAACCAACGCTCACGCCTCGGGAAAGCGATCGCTACGATGGAACGAGCTCATACAGCCCGTGACCGGCGCGGCGCAGCTTGCCTTGATCGACGAGGGCATCCCAGACGGACTTGGGATACTGGCTCGGTGGCAGGATCGCCACGATGCCGCCCCTGCCCCCACTGCTGAGAGGCCCCTTGCCCAGTCTGGATTCGTCGTCCAACCGGGCCAGCTTGAGGCGCTTCTTGAACGCCTTGAGGGCACGTCTGAGCTCCTGCGGATCCGGACCGGAGGGTTGCGCGTCGGACATGGTCTTGCTCCTTGCGTTTGGCCGTCGGTGCGCCGCCGGCGCAGACGATTCTACGGGGCGCACCGCATGCGTTCAATCGTCGGCGCGCTGTTCCCCCTACGCGGCAGGGCGCGAACCGGTTCCTTCCCAGCGTCGCGCACTTGATCGCCTGCGGCTGAGGAACGACCGCGGCCGGCTAACGCATTTGCACGCGTAGGTCCTCGATCGTGCGAAGCTGCTGGTCGAGCCACGCGGCCACGGCGTCGCGCCGGGGGAACATGAAGGCGAGGAGAACGATACTCGCAATGGCCAGGAGCAGCGCGATCTGCTGCCCCTCGACCATGTACGAGACGAGCAGGAAGAGACCGGGCGCTTCGGTCACGGCGGCCCGGATGATGAACGTACTGTTGAAGACCGCGATGAGCTGCTCAGCGTCCTCACCGGGTTCCATTCCGGCGATGGCGCGAAGACGATTCCCCACGATGACCTTCGGGAGGAAGCTGGCCACCCCCACGGCGGTGATCGCGAAGAAGACCGCCACGTACGTCACAATGGGCGTTTCGCCCTCGCCGGGCTTCATCATGCCGCCGTTCCTAGAGAGAAGAACCGCCACGACCAGGAATATCACGAGGCCGACGACCATCGCGACGACGATCATCTGTAGCATTCGCAGCGGGGCCGTCAGCTTCTGTTGCAGATCGGGATCAGACATGATTCCTTGGCTCCGTAGCCCCCGCCTGGTTCGCACGACCGGAACGTACTCCCCTTCTCCTACATGGAAGTCTGTTCGCCGGAGGCCGATGGGTCAAGCGCGTTTCGGGACGGCATGCGAAGCATAGGCGGCCCGCTTGCATCGGGTCGTTGGCGGTCGTAGGGTACGGACGTCGGGCCGTCTGCTCAGGAGAATCATGCCATGAGAATCGTCCTTCGGGTCGTACTCCTCGCGTTCAGCGCGGCCTCGATCGCGTTTGCCGAAGAGGTAAAGCCTGCCGATCCGCTTGAGGGCAAGTCGAGCTGCATGTTCTGCCATCGCGGCATCGAAGACATCCGAGACTACAACTCGAAGATGATGAAGGACATCGTCGCGCTCGGGAAGGCCTTCGGAGATCCCAAGGGGTGCGTGGTCTGCCACGGCGGCGACCCGAAGTCGATCGTCAAGGAAGAGGCGCACGCGCCGGGCGACTTCCGGCCCGACCCGGGCAGCCCATGGGTCAATGAGAAGTCCTGCGGCGAGTGTCACGGCGATCATACCGGCACGCAATGGACCAGCCTGATGATGACCGAGTCCGGCAAGATCCAGGGGGCATCCTGGGCCTTCGGGGCGCTCCAAGGCTATGACCACAAGTGGGCCAACTACGACGCGAAGAACCCTCCGAACGCCACGCTCCGACAGGGGACGGAGTCTTACCGGGCCTACATGGAAGCCCTCGCGCAGCGCGAGCCCCAAGCCTTTCCCCGCACGCAGACCACGGTCCCCCCCGCGCCGACCGATTTCGCCCGGCTCAAGGCCAACCCGGAGCTGGCGGCCTGGACGTACGTTCGGACGGAGTGCCAGCGGTGTCACCTGGCCGTGAAGGGCCGATACGAGCGGGGGGACTATCGCGGCATGGGCTGCTCGGCATGCCACATGCCCTACAGCAACGAAGGGTTCTACGAGGGCAAGGACGACAAGCTCCCGCGCGACAAGCCGGGGCACGTCCTCGTGCACTCGATGCAATCGACGCGCAAGAGCAAGGTAACCGTCGGGGACAAGACCTATAGCGGAATCCCCATCGAGACGTGCACGACATGCCATGCCCGTGGCAAGCGCGTCGGCGTCTCGTACCAGGGCCTCATGGAGAGCGCATCCGCCTCGCCCTATCGGGCCGACGGTCAGGGGCAAGTGGCCCTTCATACCAAACACTACTTTGCCTTGCATCAGGACATTCATGCCGAAAAGGGCATGCTGTGCGGCGACTGTCACACCTCGATCGACGTGCACGGGGACGGTTTCCTCTGCGGGACGAACCTCGCCCAGATCCAAATCGAGTGCACCGACTGCCACGGCACGCCGGAGGCGTATCCGTGGGAGCTGCCCCTCGGCGCCATGGACGAGTTCGCCGAAGAGGTCGTCGCCGGCGAAGAAGCGCGAGGGACAAGCACGTCGATCCTCCCGCGCGACGCGCAGGGCACACTGCACGACGCCAAGGATGGATACCTCCTCACCGCGCGGGGCAATCCGTACCCTGAGGTCGTCCGAGACGGGAACGAGGTGATCGTCTACACCGCCGGGGGGAAAAATCTTCGACTCAAGCCACTGAAGCTGCTGTCCGATCGCGGAGCGTTCACGACCGCGGGTCGGGTCGCGATGAAGGCCGTCCGGCTGCACATGGACACGATGGAATGCTACAGCTGCCATGCCCAATGGGCGCCCCAGTGCTACGGTTGTCACGTGAAGATCGACTACTCGAAGGACAAGAAGAGCTTCGACTGGGTGCAGGCCGGCCACCTGCGAACGAAGGAAGAGCACGCCCGGGCGCGGGACGAGAAGGGGTTCCCGGCGACGGTGCCGGGAAAGGTCGAAGAATCGCGATCATACATGCGCTGGGAAGATCCGTCGCTGGCCGTCAACGGCGAGGGGCGCGTCGCGCCGACCGTCCCTGGCTGTCAGCCGAACGTGACCGTCATCGGCCCGGACGGCAAGGCGATCCGCCACAACCACATCTTTCGCACGAAGGCGAACGTGGAAGGGGGCGGCGAGCAAGGCCAGCTCGCCATCGACCACAGCCCAGGCCAACCGCATACGATGGCCAAGACCCCGCGGACCTGTGAGTCGTGTCACCTCTCCGCCAAGGCGCTGGGGCACGGCCTGGCGGGCGGCACGCTGAACGGGCCGTGGAACGAGTCGACGTTCGTCGATCTGACGACCGCCGAGGGCGAGGTCCTGCCGAGCGTGACGCGCCCGCAGATCGAGCCGATCAAGGGACTGACGGCGGACTGGTCGCGGTTCGTCACCGAGGACGGACAGCAGCTCATGACCGTCGGGCATCACTGGTCGCTCTCGCGGCCGCTGAACAACGCCGAGCGGAAGAACATGGATCGCCAGCACCTGTGCCTGGCCTGCCACCAGGAGATCCCCGAGGAGAGCCTTGCCGTCAGCGTGCTCCACCACATCGCAATGGCGACGGGCCAGATCCCGCGCTCGCCGGAGGAGCACCACGCCCTCGTTCACAAGACGCTGTTGTTCGCCGCGTGGGGGCAGACGGCCGGCATCGTCGGCGGGCCGATTGCGGGAGGAGCCTTCATCGTGTTACTGTTGTGGTATCGAAGGCGAAAACCTGGCCGGGCGGCCGAAGAGTCCGGAGCCGACTCGACGGACAAGTCAAAACCGCAGGGATAGCATCGGTCTCCGGAGATCCGGCGAGTCCTTGCGTTTGCCGTGAACGAGACGTGTCATCTCCGCCGGCGGTAGGAGACGAGTGGTGGATCGGAAGGCCACGCTGCTCATAGCGGACGCCGACGGGGATCTTCTTCGCGCATCGGCACACGTCTTGGAAGGGGCGGGATACGCCGTTCCTCAAGCCCCAACGGTGGAAGCGACGCTGGAGCTGACGCGACGCCACAAGCCCGAGCTGATCCTGCTGGACGCCTCCCTGGCCGGTCCGGATGCCGGCGGCCTCTGTAGGCAAATCAAGAATCAAACCGAGGCGATCGATGTCCTCGTCGCGCTGGTCATGAACGCCGAGACCTTCGAAGCCGTCGAGCCCGGCAGTCTCTCCCATGAGGCGGACGCCTACATCGTCAGGCCGTTCAGCGACCCGGAGCTGCTCGCTCGCGTCGCATCTTTGTTGCGGACCCAGCAGACGGAGGCCCGCCTCCGCCAGAGCGAGCAGCGCTATCGAGATCTTGTCGAGCAGACGCGAGACTGCGTCTGGCGGATCGACCCGGAGGGCCGGTTCACCTTCGTGAGCCCGGCGGCGAAGACGCTTTCGGGCTATGATCCGGACGAGCTGATCGGCGCGTCGTTCGAAAAGGTCCTGGTCCCGGAAGAGGTCCCAAAGGCGCATCACTCCATCGGACTGCGCTTGCAGGGACTCCTCCCGGAGACGGGCATCACCATCGAGCTTGCGCACCGTCGCAAGGACGGCTCGACGTTCATCGGCGAGATCACAACGAAGCCGATCTTCGATCCCAAGGGGGAGCTGATCGAGCTTGCGGGCATCACGCGGGACATCACCCAGCGCCATCAGCTCGAGGAAGCCTACCGCATCCTCTTCGAGAACTCCCTGCAAGGCTTGACCATCCTCCAGGACGGACGGTTCGTGCTGGTAAACGAAGCGTTCGCCGAGATGAGCGGCTACACGCAAGAGGAATTGCGCTCCATCGATCCCCTCATGCTGGTGCACCCCGACGATCGCGCGCTGATCGAGGATCGCATGCAGCGGAGGTTCCGCGGGGAGGAGGCGCCACGTCGCTATGAGTTTCGCTCGTATCGCAAGGACGGCAGCCTGCGATGGATGGAGATCTTCGCGACGCTCACGCACTACCGGGGCAGGCAGGCCATCTTGCAGGCGATCTTCGACATCACCGAGCGCAAGCAGGCCGAGGCCGTCCTGCGGGAGACCGAGGAGCGCTACCGCCTCGTGCTCGAGGCGACCAGCGACGGCGTATGGGATTGGGACATCCCCAGCGGCCGTGTGACGTGGAGCGATTCGGCCTTTCGTCAGTTGGGATACGAGCCCGACGAATTCCAGCCGACGTTGGAGTCCTGGGTGAACCTCCTCCACCCGGACGACCGCGAACAGACCAGGCAAGCCGTGACCGAAGCCCTGGTGATGCCCGACGGCAACATCCGTAGCGAGTTTCGTCTCCGTCATACCTCCGGCGAGTACCGATGGATCTTGGGGCGCGGCAAGGTGGTGGAGCGCGACGTCGAGGGCAAGCCCACGCGCATGGTCGGCACCCATTCGGACATCACCCGCCGTCGCGAGATGGAGCAACGCCTCCGAGCTTCGGAGGAGCGGTTCCGGCGTCTGGCGGAAATGGCGCCGCTCGGGATCGCCGAGGCCGACGCCGACGGAAGGAACACCTACCTCAACGAGAAATGGGCGGAGAGCTCGGGCAGGTCCGTCGAAGAGAGTCGGGATATGCGGTGGACCGATGCGCTTCATCCCGACGATCGCGAATTCGTGGTTGCGCTCTGGAAGGAAAGCGTGCTCGCCGGGAAGCCCTTGGACATCGAGTACCGTATCATTCGTCCGGACGGCGAGACGGTCTGGGTCCGCGTCCTGGCCCGGGCAACGGGCTTCGAGAACGGCACTCCCACGGGATTCGTCGGGACGATCGAGGACATCACCGCGCGCAAGTGGGCCGAGGAGGCCCTCCAACGATACCGTCACATGCTGGATGAGACCGGCCACATGGCCAAGATCGGCGGGTGGGAGCATGATCTCGACACCGGCAAGGCGACATGGACCAACGCGCTGTACGAAATCCTGGAATTCGATTCCTACAAGCCACCAGGGGTGGACGAACACCTGGAGTTCTACCCGGAACCGGACCGGTCGACGCTAGCCGCCGCCTATCAGAAGGCCATCGATGAAGGAGAGCCGTTCGACCTGGAGCTCCGCGTGCATACGGCTAAGGGTCGGCTGATCTGGTGTCGCGCGATGGGCAAGCCCATCTTCCGAGACGAAACGTGTGTCGCCGTGCGCGGCACGTTCCAGGACATCACCGACCGCAAGCTCGCGGAGGAGGAGGTTCGAAAGGAACGCGACTTCGCCGAAAGCCTGGTCGAGACCGCACAGGCCATCGTCCTCGTGCTCGACAC
This sequence comes from uncultured Planctomycetales bacterium, assembly GCA_964550865.1. Classification (GTDB taxonomy): domain Bacteria; phylum Planctomycetota; class Phycisphaerae; order UBA1845; family JAFGLZ01; genus JAFGLZ01. The sequence goes on along the minus strand of CAZKCX010000076.1, from coordinate 2,398 downwards.
GGAGGGACGCATCGTCCGCTTCAACCGCTACATGGAGGAGGTATCCGGTTATCGCCTGGAGGAGGTCCAGGGCAAGGACTGGTTCACCACCTTTCTGCCGGAGCGAGACCGGGACCGTATTCGCAGGCTATTCGCTGTCGCCCGCCAAGGGGAGCCGACGCAGGGTAACGTCAACCCGATCGTAACGAAGGACGGCCGCGAGCGCGAGATCGAGTGGCACGACAAGACCCTGAACGACACACAAGGCGCACCGATCGGCGTGCTGGCGACCGGCCAGGACATCACCGACCGACTCCGGTGGGAAGAAGAGCAGCGCCAGATGGACGCCAAGCTCCAGCAGGCGCAGAAACTGGAAAGCCTGGGCATCTTGGCCGGCGGGATCGCCCACGACTTCAACAACCTCCTCGTGGGCATACTGGGAAACGCGAGCCTCGCCCTGATGGACCTCCCGGAAAACTCCGCCGCCCGGGAGTGCATCGGCCTGATCGAATCCTCCGCCCGGCAGGCGGCGGACTTGACGAACCAAATGCTCGCCTACTCCGGCAAGGGCGTCTTCGTGGTCAGCGCGGTCGACCTCTCGGCGGAAGCACGAGAGTCCTTGCGGCTCTGTCGGCACGGCATCGGCCGCAGAATCGCCGTCAAGCAAGCCCTGCGGGACGACCTGCCCCCCGTTGAGGCCGACGCCTCGCAGATCCGGCAAGTCGCGATGAACCTCCTCCTCAATGCGGCGGAGGCCATCGGTGATTCGGAGGGCATGATCGCCCTCTCCACCGGCGCGATGCACGCCGAAGAGGCCTACCTGGAAGAAACGCAGCTGGCCCAAGACACCGTGCCGGGCGAATACGCGTACCTCGAGGTATCGGATACCGGCTGCGGCATGGACGCGGAGACCCTCTCGAAGATCTTCGATCCGTTCTTCACGACGAAGTTCACCGGACGCGGGCTGGGCCTGGCGGCCACGTTGGGCATCATCCGTGGGCACAAGGGCGCTGTTCACGTCGAAAGCTCGCCCGGCGAGGGCACGACGTTTCGTGTCCTGTTCCCGACCGTCGAGACACAAGCCCAATCGGGGGAACCGGCAGGTAGCCCCCAGCCTATCGGGCGGTTGGATCGCTCGGGGCTGGTGCTCGTCGTCGACGACGAGCCGCAGGTCTTGCGGTTCGCGAGCAAGGTGCTGGAGCGAGGCGGATTTGAGGTGCTCACGGCCGAGGACGGTCAAGAAGCACTGGATGCCTTCCGAAAAGACCACGAGCGAATCAGCGCCGTCCTATTGGACTTCGCCATGCCGGGCCTCAGTGGGCAGGATACCTTCGAGCAGTTGCGCACGATTCGTCCGGACATCCCCATCATCCTCTCCAGCGGCTATACGCAAGCGGAAGCGACGAAGAGACTGGCGGGGAAGGGGCTGACGGGCTTCATCCAAAAACCCTACCACCCGGATGAGCTGCTCGAAGTGCTCCACAGAGCCCTCGCGCCGCGTTGAGTGGAGGGGGTCAGATCTCGCCTTCCTCGCGCGCCAGCCAGGCACAGCCCGCCGCGCCGATGAGTCCCGCATCGTTGCCCAGCGTGGCGAAGGTGATGTCGGGCAAATCGTCGGCGGCCTTCCAGGCCATCTCGGCCGCCTTCTCGCGGATCGGCTTGAGCAAGGTGTCTTCGCCGGCGGCGATCATTCCGCCGGCCAGGACGACCCGCTCGGGATTGGTCGCGTGCTGGATGTTCACGCAGGCGATGGCAAGGTAGTAGCAGGTCTCGTCGAAGATCCGCTTGGCGAGGGCATCGCCGGCGTTCGCGGCGTTGACGACGTCCTCGGACGTCACCTGCCCCTTGGATCGCAAGACCTCGGAGAGGGACGACGACTCCCCCGCTTGGAGCGCCTCCGTCGCCCGTTGGGCGGTATAGGAGGCCGACGCGTAGGCCTCGAGGCAACCCTTCTGTCCGCAACCGCAAGGTCGGCCGTTCGGTTGAACGATCCAGTGGCCCAACTCGGCCGCGTTGTCGAAGTGGCCTCGGATGAGTCGGCCGTTGATGATAATGCCCCCACCGACGCCCGTACCGAGCGTAAGCATGACCATATGACGCGTGCCTCGGCCCGCCCCGGCCCAGAACTCCCCCCACGCGGCCGCATTGGCATCGTTCTCCAGCGTCGTCGGCAGCCCGGTCAGCTCCTTGATACGGTCACGAAGCGGGACGTCCTGCCAGCCGGGCAGGTTGGGCGGCTTGATCACGACGCCACGCTTGTGGCTCATCGAACCCGGCGATCCGATGCCGACGGATTCGACCTCCTCCTTCCGCAAGCCCGCCTCGCCGATCACCCGCTCGACGAGCTCGGCCATGCGCTGGATCACATGCTCGGGGCCGTGTTCGGCCTCGGTGGGGACGGAGGTCTTGCATCGGATCT
>CAZKCX010000075.1:0-15038 GCA_964550865.1 uncultured Planctomycetales bacterium | reverse complement strand
CATAGCACCCGTCCCACCGCCCGTTCCGTACGGGCATGATCAGCCACGGCCGGGATGTCCTGCGGCGTGACTTCCGCCGCCTCTGTATTCTCCCGCTTGATTGCGTCGTACACTTCCTTGCGGTGGACCGGGATCCGCGTCGGAGCGCTGATTCCCAGTCGAACCTTGTCGCCGCGAATGTCCACCACCGTGATTTCCACGTCGTCACCGATCATGATGGTTTCATCGCGTTGTCTGGATAGCACCAGCATCCTCGGCTCCTTCCTTGGATTCCATGATGCCTATGTCCGTCCAGGTGCGGGCTCGTGGGGGTCCTGCCGCGACCCGGCCTGCGGACCTCCGAGGTCCTTGCGCCGTGGCCGCTCCCATCGAATCCGTCACCGTGCGGCGAACGATGCCGATCGGTTGTCGCCATCCGTGGCGACCCATACCCGGCGGTACGTCTCGTCCGGCATCACGCCGACCCTCTTCTTCCGACACCCCGGCTGCCTCTACGCGGTACGACCCACGGCGACTTCTTCCTTCTGCGGGAGCCGCATCAGCGGATGGCGCGTGGTGTAGCGTCGATCCGAAAGCACCAGCTGCTTGGCCACACGCGTCTCCACGTTCACGACCAACGGGCCCTGGAGATTGCCCGTCAGCATCTCCTGCACCTTGTTGACGATCACGAACACCTGGGCCCCGGACGGGCTCTCCAAGCCGAGCTGGGCCAGCTCGTCCGCCCGAATGGGCACGCGGTAGTCCGGGACGAACAAACGAGGGTCGCACACCACAAAGGCCAGCTCCGCTCGGTCCACCGACTGCAACCAATAGAAGCTGCTCTCCTCGCCCGTCTGGATCAGGGCGTACTTCTGCTGACTCGGGAAGCCCAGAATGCCCTTGGGAAACTCGATCAGACGGTTCTCGTCCACTTCCACCGTTCCAAACCGCGACGTCTCGATTACCATCGCTCATACTCCTGCGCGTGACCCGGTCCTTTGCGATCGCTCGCGGCGTGCCGCGGCCGACCCGCCGGCCGCTCGCCCGATCTCCGCCGTCGACTCCAATCGACGCACGTCGCATCGAAGCGCCCGTGCACGCGACGCGAGCCGCGTCTCTCCTCTGGCGACCCGGCGAATCCGCGCCGGGCAATCAAGCCTGCCACGGACGAGCGGGTCACTCGTGTCCCGTCCGTCAGGCCCATCAGCGATCTCGAAAACACCTGCGTCATCGGACAAAGTCCAACAAGCTCAAGTTCATCAGCTTCGACGAGGCCATCAGGTTCGCCTGCAAGGCCGTCTGCGCCTGCTGGAACCGCGTGATCGCCTCGGTGTAATCCAGGTCCCGGACTTCCGAGAGCACCTTCTGCGTCGCCATGACGGCCTCTTCCGTCCGCGTCACGCGGTCGGTCATGGCCTTGGCACGCGTGCCCACCTCGCCCAGCACCTCGTTGACGTTCGTCATGGCCTCTTCGATGGCCCCGCCCGCCCGCGTGATCGCCTGGGCGTCCCCGCGCCGCAGCGCGTCCTGCAAGTCAAGCAAGGCGGTGAAGACGCTTTCGGGCGTAATCTGGTTGACGTCGTCCCCCACGGCCGTCACCGCGGGACCCGCCCCGCTCGCCTCCAGACCCTTCAACCCCAAATCGACCACCGCGTACGACGAAAGATTGCTGTGCAGCACTCGGAGCGTCCCGTTCACGCCCGTCGTATCCGAAAGCTCGATGCCGTTCCCGGTGCTCGACAGCGAGGCCGTCACCGCCACCCCCGCGCCCGCCGCCGCGTTGTTGATGGCCAGGAGCGCGTCGTCGAGCGTCTCGAACCCGTCGCCGTTGACGTCCATCCCCCCCGACGGATCGTTGAGGTCGACGTCGAAGCTCGTGCCGTCGCGCGCGACGATCGAGAAGTCCGCCTCGCCCGCGACCGATTGCACCCCCACGCCGCGGTTGAGATCCGACAGCCGCGTCCCGCCGTGCATCGACCGGATGCCCAAGGCCTCGGCCGTCGCGCCGCCGTTCTCGCCGATCGACATCAGACTCCCGCTGCGGCGGCTGACGATATTCAGACCCGTCGCGGCGTCGTTGATCTCGGCCAGGACGCCGATCTCGGCGTCGTTGATCAGGTTGACCAGGTCCTGCACGGTGTTCGTGCCCGCCAGGACGCTCGTGTCGATCAGCTCCGACGCGTTGCCGTTCGTGATGACGAAGCCGGCGGCCAGATCGGCCATGTTCACGCCGGCCAGGTCCCCCAGCCGCGTCAGCTTCGTGAGCTTGGGCTGGATGTCGCCGCCGACGACGTTCACGACCGGACCCGCCGTCAGGAGCCCGAGGTCTCGCGCGGTCTTCGCGCCGCCGACCTCGTGGACCTCCATGGTCACGGCCGCCCCGTTGAGCCGCAGACCGTTGCCCGCCGCATTGACGGCCGCCGTGATGCCCGACCCCGCGGTGGCCGCGGCGTCGTTGATCAGGTCGATGACGTCGCCGATGCCGTCCGCCTCGCTCAGGTCCACGGTGAAGGTCGCGATCCCCGTGTCGACGATCTCGATGGACTCGAGCTCGATGCCGTCGCCCGTCGTGCCCAGACAGTCGGTCAGGCGGGTCTCCAGTGTCACGTTCGGGTTCCAGTCCACCCACGACTCGACCTCGGCGCTGAGCGCGCCGTACAACCGATCGCCCGGGAGGTTGTAGGCCTCGATCTGCTCTCGATCGACGCGCGTCGACAGGTCGCCGGTGTCGCCGACGAACTCGACGTAGCCGCTTTCCAGGCTGAACGGCGCGCGGTCCAGATCCCGACCGGCGAACAGGTATCGTCCCTGGTGCGTGCGGTTCCCGATGATCACCAGCTGATCGACGATGCTTTCGAGCTGTATGGCGGCGGCGTCGCGTTGGTCCTGGTCGGTCGTGTTGCCCGCGTGCTCGCTGGCGAGGTCGTGGGCCTGAATCAGCAAGGAGTTGACGTCGACGATGGCGTTGTCCGTCGCGCTCATGAAGCCGTCGGCGAACTGGAGGTTGTTCAGGATCTGGTCCTGTTGCTCGAGCAGCTGGTTCATCTCGATCGCGCGGGACGCCCCGATCGGATCCTCGCTCGGCGTCAGCAGCTGATAGCCCGTCGCGAGCCGGTTCTCTTCGTTGAAGAGCTTGAGCGTGTTCTGCCTCAGGCTCTCCAGCAGGCGGAGAGACTTGAGGTTCTCACTCACGCGACTCACATTGATCGTGCTGATGTTCATCGCCTCTTGCGTCCGTCAGGCGGGCCGGAACCCGCCGTCGATCTCCGTGCCTATCTGGTCATTGCCAGAACCTGTGCGATCAACTCGTCCACCGTAGAGACCACGCGCGCCGCTCCCTGAAAGGCCCGCTGGTACTTCATCAGCGTCAGCGTCTCCTCGTCGAGGTTGACGCCGCTGACCGACTCCCACTGCGCCTGCAACGAGCCGGAGACCACCCCCGCGGCGTCGACCGCGTTCTTGGTCGCCGACGTCGTCGAGGCCAGGTCGGTCATCACCGACGTGTAGCGCTCGAGCAGGCTCTGACCGGTCTTCAACGTCCCGCTCGCCTCGGTCGCCAGCGCGGCGATGCGGCCCGCGTTGCTGCCGTCGCCCGGCAGCGAGCTCGTGCCCGCGCCCACCAGCAACGGCTGCCCCACAAGCCGGGACTCGAGCGCGATGTCGGTCGCGTCCTTGCCGTCAAAGAAGTTGTTGATGCCGAGTGCCCCGAGCACGCCGCTGGTGTCGTCGCCCAAGACGAAGGTGTCGCCCGCCCCCGCATCGATGCGGAGACGGTTGTCCGGTGTGACCACCGCCGTCAGGCTCATCCCCTCGGCCGCGGCCGTCGCCGTGATGTTGTTCGCGAGCGTCGTCAGCGTCGTGTCCGCGCCGATGCCGTCGAGGTCGACGTCGATACGGATCGTCTTCTCGTCGACCGTCCCCGCGTTCGCCGTGATCGTGAAGCTGCCGTTGGTCGGCAGGTAGGTCAGTCCGTTGTCGGCCGTGTTCAGCGCCACGGCCGTGTCGAGCAGGTCCACCGAACCGGTGATCGTCGCGTAGCCCTGCAGCCCCTGGCCGGAGGCGTGCACGCGGTTGACGTCGGCGATGAGCGCGCCCGCCAGCTCGTCCAGCTTCTCGAGCTGGCCGACGACGTACGTGTCCCGCGCGGTAACCTGTCCTTCGAGCGTGCCGCCCCAGGGCGTGATCTGCTTGTGGTTGTCCTCCCAGCGAACGACGGCCGTCTGCCGGTCGTCGACGATCTCCCGGGTCGTCGTCAGCTCGCGGTAGGTGCCCCGCTGGATCAGCGGCTCGTTGGCGATGTACACGTTGACACAGCCGTCCGGCTGCTCGTGCACCTGAATGGCGGCCAGCGCGGACAGCTCCTCGAGCAGGGCGTCGCGCTGGTCGCGGAGCATGCTGACGGGCCTGCGGGCCGTCGCCTCGTCGGTGGCGATCTCGACGTTGATGCTCGCCAGGTCCGAGGCGATCTCGTTGAGGCGACCCACGGACTGCTCGATCTCGTCGTTCAGGGCCTCGTGCTGGTTGAGCAGGTAGCCGGAGGTTCGACGGAACGATTCGGCCAGCGACTCGCCCTGGGCCAGGACGATCCCCCGCATCCCGAGATCCTCCGGCGTGTTCTGCAGGTCGGACCACGCGTTGAAGAACTCGTTCATCATGCTCGACAGGTCGGTGTCGCTGAGTGAATTGAACGTCGCCTCCAGCTGGGTGAGCGCCCGGTACTGCGCCTCGGTCCCGTTCTGCTCGGCGAGCGCCATCCGCAGCCGCGTGTTCAGCGCCTCGTCGACGTTGCGTCGGACCTCGGCCAGCGTGACGCCCGCCCCGGGATCGTAGTTGCCGTTCTTGAACACGCCCGGCATCGGGGTGATGTCGGCCGACTGACGGACGTACGACTCGCTGCCCAGGTTGCCGATGTTGTTGCTGATCACCTGCAACCCGCCCTGATACGCCAACAGGGCGCTTCTGCCGATTTGGAGTGCCGAGTTCACTAGACCCATCGTTCAGGTCCCGCCTATCCCACCGCCTCGAAGACTTGCCTGGGCCGGTCCGTGGCCGGCGTGCCCGCGGGCGAATACCGACCCGTGGACGGCCCCGACTTGGCCATCACCGTGTACACCTGCCGAAAGTGCTTGAGCATCTCGTCCGTCACGAGGGCCGCCACCTGATTCCGTGCATGAATCGCCTGGAGCGTCTGCCGGATGCCGGCCGCCAAGCCCAAAAGCTGGCCGCGACGCGGTTCCGCCACGCGATCGGCGATGTCCTTCACCGTGAGCCGCTCGGTCTGGTCCTGCGTCAGGTCCATGGCCCTGCCGATGAGCTGCACCAGCTGCTGGCGCAGGCCCTCGCGCTCGGCGATCCGCTGGGCGAGGAACTGCTCACGCGACAGACAGGCGTTGAGCTTCTCGGTGTCCGCCCGACGCATCGCCTCCAGCTTCTGCTCGATGAAGCGCAGGAGCTCTTCGTGGAGGCCCTTCAGCTCGCCCAGGAGCGTGACGAGTTCCCCGCTTCGACTTTCGATCACCTTCTCCGCTGTCACGCCGTATCACTCCTCGATGCCGTCGACTCGATCGAACCGCCTCCTCCGGTCCCGATCGGGTCGGACATCCCGAACGGAATTCCGCCTGTCGGGGGGCGTCCCGCCCCCTCGTTGGTCTCCTGGCCGGACGCCTGCGAGGCCTTCCCGCCGCTGAGCTTGCGATAGAGGGCTTCGTGCAGGCTCGTCCAATGCGCCTGGCCGACCCGCTGGGCGAGCCGTTGATGCAGCTGCCCGCGGAAGACCTCCTCACCCCGTCCGCCGTGGCCGTACGGTCCCTTGAAGACCGAGTTCCGGGCCATCTTGAGCACGGTGCCGTAGAACGTCAGGCCGACCGTCTGCCCGACCCGCTTGCGGAGCTCGGCGTCGCGCTGCTGCGCGTCCCCGACCTCCCGGCCGAGGACGTCGCGGAAATCGCCGGACTGCAGCCCGTCGGCTGCCCGGAGCGCCGCATCGCCGCGGAGCTGATTCCGGGCCTGCGTCGCCATCACGTTTTCCGCCAGCGTCGGTACCATGCCGTGTGTCGTCCTCATCCGCGCGCCCGCGCGGCGTGCGCTAGTCCACTTCCACCCAGCGGGCCATGACCTTCCCCGAGCGATAGAGCTTCTCGATGATGCCGATGCGATCCTTGGCCGGGACCTTCAGCTTGTTCAGGGCCTCGACCAGCTCGGTCAGCTTCGTCCCGCCCCGGCGGGACGGATCGAGCGGCACCCAGGATTGCTCCTGAAGCTGCGGAGCGGGCTGGGCGTCCTTCGGCGGCTCGGGGACCCATGTGTTGATCACCAGGCCGTTGTGGCTGATCACGACCGGGCCGATCTCGACGTCGCCCGTCACCACGATCGTGCCTTCCTTCCGCGAGACCAGGATCTTCGCCTCCGTCACGGGCATGAGCAGGTCGAGCCCCTCGATCCACGAGAGGAAGTTCGAGGGGTTGCGGACCTCGTGCGCCGGCACTTCGACGACGACGTTCTTCGGGTCGAGGGCGAAGGCGATCTCCTTGGGCTTCTTGTCCTCCCAGTTCGCCGCCTCGCCCTGCGGGAAGGCGGATTCCTGGTTGATGATCTGGGCGATGGTGTTGGCCATCGACCACTCGGCGTGTACGTCGTCCAGCACGAGCGTCACATAGGTCGCATCCGGCTGGATCAGCGGACTGTGGTGGTCCAGCTCGCGGCCCAGCGCCATGTAGTTGTGCAGGATGCTGACCTCGAGCGTCGCCCCGCCCCGGATCTTGGCCGTGGTCGGATGCTCGGTCGAGGTGATGAGCGGCCCGGACGCCATCGCATACACCGTCGTGTCGTTCTTGTCGGTGGCCTGCAGCAGCGGGGTGATGAGCAGCCGCCCGCCGGCGAGGCTCTTGCAGCCGCCGATGGCCGAGAGATGGACGTCCACGCGATCGCCCTCGCGCACGCCGTTCTCGGGCAGTTCGGCCTGCACCATCACGATCGCCACGTTCTTCGTGTTCTTAAGGTCTTCCTGGTAGAGCACCGGGTTGGCGAACTGCTCGAGCACCTGCACGAGGGGCCGAATCGCCGGGGCGTACTTGTCGCCGTCGCCCGTGCCCTTCAGACCGACGACGAGTCCGTGTCCGAGCAGACGATTGCTGCGTCGGCCCTTGAGCTTCGTCACGTCGCCGATCTTGGAGGCCGACGCGACGTCCGCGGCCCCGAGGGCGATCAGCGTCATGGTGATGGTCAGGCGCGTCGTTCGCATGAGTGCCTATGCCTCGTCAGAACGGCCTCAACGTATCCAAGGCCTTGGGAATCCATCCGCGCCGGGTGGCGTCTCGCACCGCCCCGGTGTGGCTCACTTCGATCCGCAAATCCGCCAGCTGCGTGCTGAGCACCGTGTTGTCGGGCGTCACGTCGAAGCTCCGGCACGTGCCGCTCAGCGTCATGACCTGCTCTTCCTCGTCGTTGACGATGTGACTCGTCGCCGAGAGGACGAGGTTGCCGTTCGGCTTGACGTCGACGATCTCGGCCGTCAGCCGTGTGATGAACTTGTCCTCGCGCTCGCTCTTGCCGTCGGTCTTGTACTGCCCGCCGAACGAAGCCTTGATCTCGGGCTTTCCGCCCGTGAAGCCCTGCTGCACCCATTTGTGGTTGTGCAGCCGGAACCACGATTCGAGCGCGGCCTCGATGCTCGCGTCCTTCTTGTTGTCCGTGGTCGCGTCGGCCTCGTACTTCTTCTGCTCGCGAACGATGATCGTGATCAGGTCGTGCACCTTGAACGACTTGGGTGCCTCGGGAATGACGGCCGTCATGCTGACCCGATGCAGCGCCTTCGTCGCCGGGCTGACGATCCGTCGCTGCCAGCCCGCGTAGCCGCGTCGGAGCTCCGGCTCTTTCGCCCCCACGGACGGTTGGGTCGACGCGCGCGTTTGCGTATGCGCCACGAGCGAAGAGCTCTGCGCGACCGCGATCCGCGGCGCCAGAAGCCCCACGGCGATTCCTATCCAGATGCCAAGACGTCCATTCATCACCGAGCCCCCTTCTGCGATCCACCGGCCATGCTGACCAGCGTTTGTTCCTGTTCGATCGAAGGTCGAGACACGACCTTGGCCGTCTGCGGCGCGACCACCGAGACGCGGAACTTCTCGCCCGAGGCCTCGTTGCGGACCTCGATGAGCTCCCCGAACGTCCCGTCCTCCAACGCCTTGACGACGGTCTTGACGCGAAGCCCCCCGGCCTGCGACCAGACCGTCACCAGATCCCCCCGCCGGATCAGCGGCCGCGGGCGAAGGTCTCGATGCCGTACCATCTCGCCGCGATGAATCAGCCGCCGGGCCTGCTGCCCGATCACCGCCTCCAGTTCGGTCAGGCCGATCCGATCGGTGTGGAAGAAGTCCCGCTTTTCCAGGCACACGTCGCTCTCGCGCACGACCTGCCCCCGGTTGATGGGCTTGACCGCCGACACCACCGGCAGCGTCACGGAGACCTCGGCGATCATGGGGATGGTCTGCACGCGTCGTCCGTCCTTGCGCACGTCCACCTCAATGCCGCAGGAGCCGAGACGTCGCTCGCTTCGCCAGTGGACGCGGAAGTCGTACTCGGGCTTGCGGAGCGCCAGGGCATCGCGGACGTTCGCGCTGAAGCGGACGTGCGATCGACCGCCCAGGCCGGCCGTCTTCTCGGCCACGAACTCCCGCAACACCTCCTCCAGTGTCTTGCGCTCGCCCTGGGGTTCGGGCACGGTGACGGTGATCTCATGGGATGCGGAAGGGATGTCGCCTTGCGGCTCGCCGTCCGTGGCACGGGCGGGCCACCAGTACCGCGAGCCCGCGCTGCCGTCGTCGGGTTCCTCGACGACATGCAGGGTGAGCGCCCGCACGACGTGGCATTGCGTCGAGCCGCAGACGCGGAACTCGACCGGATTCGCGCCGGCCCGCACGAGCGCCTCCCGGAGCTCGTCCAAAGAGACGTCCGCCGCCTGACCGGGTTTGGGGGCGGGTCGAACCGTGACCGAGCCGTAGCGGTCGGCCTGGCTCGGCTCGACGTCCAGCACGTGCGCGACGTCCCGGACGAGGATCCGGTCCCGGTCGATCGTCGACGTGGGCCACATCCGAACCGTCGCCGCCTCGACCGACGCCGCCGTAAGCGGCACGGACATCACGATCAGCGCGGCACGGGCGTACCGCACGCGCCTAGAGTACGATCGATGTGAAGAGCTGTCGCAATCCTTGCGAACCATCGTAGCGTCCTGCTTGCGGCCCGCGTACTCCCTTCTCACGGGCCCGCGTTCCAGCCCCGGCGAAAAAGCTAGAATCGTTTCAAGTTCGAAACCGTCTGCAGCGACTCATCCGCTGCCTTCACGGACTGTGAATTCAGCTCGAAACCCCTCTGCGTAAAGATCAACTGCACCAGCTCCCGGACCGGGTCGACGTTGCTCATCTCGACGTGCCCCGAGAGGATCTGGCCCGTTCCCTGCTCGCCCGGATTCGCGTCGATCGGATCGCCCGAGGCGTCCGTGGCGAGGTACAAGTTCTTGCCGATCTGCCGGAGTCCTTCCGGATTGACGAACCGCGACAGCTGGATCTGCCCCGCCTCGGTCAGGTTGGGCTGGCCCAACTCGCGATACTGCACCAGCCCGTTCGGACTTACCTGGATCTCGACGGCCGTCTGCGGAATCGTGATCCCCGGATCCATCCGCGAGCCGACGCTGTTGCCCAGGACCAGCTCGCCGTCGGAGTTCAACGTAAAGTTGCCGGCCCGGGTGTAGGACGTAACCTCTTGGCCGCCGTCGTTGTAGAGCACCCGGAAGAACCCCTCGCCCTCGATCATCAGGTCGGTGGCGCGGCCCGTCGACTCCGGCGAGCCCTGCTCGAAGTTCAGCTGTGTCCCGCTGACCTTGGCACCCAACCCGACCTGGATGCCGTGCGGCAGAAACCGATCGTCGGCGTTCTGCAGGCCCGGTTGCCGCTTGACCAGGTAGAGCAGGTCCTCGAAGTTGGTCCGCGACCGCTTGAACCCCACCGTGTTGACGTTCGCCAGGTTGTTCGCCAGGACGTTGAGCTTCTGGTCCAAGGCTCGCATGCCCGACGCGGCGGCGTACATTGCGGTGATGGCCATGACTTCGTGCCCTTTCTAACGAGGTTCCGCTTGCTCCCGTGCGATCGATCAGGCGACGCGTCCCACGTCGTTGACCGTTCGGCCCAGCATGCCGTCTTGATACGAGATCATGGTCGCGTTCATCTGGTAGAGTCGAGCGGCCTCGATCATCTGAACCAGTTCGGTGGTCGGCTCCACGCCGGAGGCCTCGGTGAAGCCTTGCACCAGCCGGCCCGTGGCGGGGCTCGCCTCGGCGTTTCGGCCGTCGAAGAGGTTCTGGCCGACCTTCTGCAACAGGGAACGATCGGCGAAGTCGACCACACCGAGTGTGGCGACTTCCCGATCGCCGATCGAAATCCTCCCCGCACTCTCGATTCGAATCCCCTCGGGCCTGGCCTCGCCGACGTGAATCGGCTGGCCGGCCCGGTCCAACACGGCGTGCCCACCGGCCACCGTGACGAGATTGCCGTTCGGGTCGAGCGTGAATCGCCCGTCGCGCGTATAGCGCGTCTCTTGCCCGTCCTGAATCGTGAAGAAGCCGTCGCCCTGGATGGCGACGTCGAGCGGCCCGCCCTGAAGCAGGGGGGCCTGCGTGTAGTCGGTGGCCGTCGGCTTGAGCCACGTCCCGCCGGACATGTCGTCCAGCAGGTCGTTGCGGAAGCGCATCGCACCGAGCCCGCGCTCGGCCTCGATGAGGCGCTCGCGGAAGATCGCCAGATCGCGCTTGAACCCCGTGGTGTTGAGGTTCGCGAGGTTGTTCGCGATCACGGCCTGTCGGTGCTGGTTGACCTGGAGGCCACCCGCTGATAGCCAAAGTCCGTAGAGCATGGGTTATCCGCCCCGAACCACCCGCGGCGAATCCTTCGCCGCGCCGCCGTCTTCGATCCGACGATGCACGCTAGCCAGGTGCATGGCCGTCGCCTTGCGTGAGACATCCAGGATGCGGCGGCCCAGCTCGGCCCAGTCCTTGGCGGGCCCGAGCGATTCGTTCGATTGGATCCGGTCGGATCGAAGCATCGTTTCCTCTGCAACTCCCGGCGAGGAGCTAGCGTCGCTCTCCTCAAAGCACCCGCCGTGCCAAACGAAGTCCCGCAAGGATGGATCCAGTGCGAACACTCCAGGCAAGCAACATAAATGGCTTCTCGCAAAGGGCTTACAACTGACCCCGTCACCGGCTGAACGTGCCTCGCCCCAGCGCACCAACCGCAACGCCGCGCGAATCTTGCCGTCGAAACGCAGGATTTGCGCGGGCAATCGAATGTGCCAATTCCGCAGTGTGCAAGCGAAGAGGGGCTCAGCAGCAGACAACCGCGCGAGTAGAGTTCCAGGAACTGGCCTACGCCCAGTTGGGCAAGACCGTCGAGGAAGTCCTGCTCCTAGTACCGCGTCTCACAAGTTGTGCGACTATGGACAGGACCGCATCCGCCACTATCGCTGCCCGAGCCGCGGCATTCATGCCGCGCGGCCGCGCCGGATGAATCCGGCGGCTCGACTTAACTCGCCACGAGCGGCTCAGGCATATCGTCGCGATACTTCTGAAATGCAGTACCAGATCCTCCTGTTCCCCTGATCCCGGGTCCCTCGCTTCCCACCCGGTAACCGACCCTACGGCAACGGGATCTTGGCGAACGTCACGCTGCGCGGCGCGAGCCGCAGCGGGAAGCGCTTATCCGGGATCTCGAAGCTCTCACTGCGCACACTCGCCGGCGGCGTCGGGTCGCCGGAGCCGGGCGCATTGCGTAGCCGCCCCTCGAGGATGTGCAGCTTGCCTTTCGAACCCACGCCGGGGAACGCGCTCACGTCGATCAGGACCTCCTGCTCGTCGTCAAACCGCCGATTGATCATGTGAACGAATACCGAGTCCTCGTCGCGGGTCGCCAGCACGTCCACGTTCGCCACCTTCTTGGCCGGCCCGAGCCCGGCGAACTGGTACGGCTGCTCGTAGGTGGGCATGTCGTTGACGTCCACGACGAGCAACCGGTCCCCGTGGTGTTGCGCGTACATCATCGTGACCAATCCGCTGGGGAACCTGTGCGGCGGGACCTTGCGGCCAGGCCACACGCGGATGGCGTTGATGGGCCAGCTCCGGCCGATCAGCATCGACTGATTCGCCATCCGGATCACGTCCCCGTTTCGAATGATGGCATGCAGGAACGAGGCCACGCCGATCCCCCGTGCGTAGAGGGAGTCGAGCTTCGCCCCGGGGGCCGCCCACCACCCGTTCCAGTTCCACTCCGTCATGGCGATCTTGTAGCCGAGCCTCCGTGCCCGGTTGAGGGCGTGATCCACCAATCGCGCCTGCCCGTCGGGACCGACGGCCGGACAGGCCGTCCAACCGTTCCAGATCTCCTCGCGCGTCAGCTTCGAGATGTCTACGGGCTTGCCGTCCCGCAGCACCTCGCGGATGGCCCACGGGTGATAGCGATGCGCGGCGAAGTAGTCGATCGAGTCCCCGAGCTGTCGATGGGCCATCGCCGCCACTCCGAGCGGATAGGCATCCACGATGATCCGGATGCTCGGGTCGGCCGATCGCATGGCGTCGATGTACATCTTCAGGCACCGAACCCAATACCTATTCGTGTCCTTCGGCGCGATCTTCTTCGCGTCGTTGTGGAAGAACCACGTCTCGTTGCCGATCTGGAAGTACTTCACGCGGTAAGGCTCAGGGTGCCCGTTCTTGGCCCGCAGCTTCGCCCACTCGGCCCACGCTGTGCGAGCGCTCCCATCCGCTGAGGCGTTGCAGTACGCCACGAGTCGCGCGGCGTGGCGAGCGGCCTCCGCGAGGTCGTTGACCTTCAGTAATCCGTCGCGGAAGTTCACCACGACGATCGCCTCCGAGCCGTTCCGCTCACAGAGGCGGAGGAACTCGTCGTACCCGAACCGGTTGCTGACCTCGTTTCCCCTGGGCTTGCTGATCGGCCGCGCCGAATCCTCTCGGCCGGGGGCGTTGTCGATCATGTCCGTCCAGTCCAGGAAGTCCACGTCGGTACCGCCGGGAAACCGAAGCACCGGAATCCGCATCTCACGGATGAGCCTCTCGGCCTCCGGAAGAAGCTTGTGGGTATCCGGGACCAGGGCCGCCTCGGGGCCGATCTCGCCTCCCCAACTGGGCCGCTCCATGAACTGCCCGAACAGACGGAGGTCAATCGTGTGCCTCACTCGGGTCGTGACGGTGATGATCGGTCGCTCCTGCCCATACACCAAGGTTTGTGGGGCAGCGCTCAGAAACGTCACGATAAGGACAGCGATGGTACGCCGCGGCATGCAACACCTCCCGCCAGATTGTGCGGGCTGCCGCACCCGGAATCCAGCGGACACCAGTTCAAGAACTGGCTGCTCTTCTGACTCCGACGTAGTGACTCCACACCTGGTGGCGTTGTTCAAGTCTCTGTCTCTTCCTTCCCCCAGCATGACGGCGGAAAGAGCTGCCTCTCCCTCCCGAGCCCCCCTTTCGCTTGATCGCCGAACCGGGGTCGCTACGCTACCTTCAAGGATGTCTGAACAGTTGACGTAGCCTGGGTGGCTCATGGCTTCAGCCGTGAGGAACCCGAATCTGTGAGTGAATTCGTGTCCCCCACCTCTGAAGAGGTGGGCCACCCAAACACCCTTTTCGCTTGATCGCCGAACCCGCTTCGCTAGGCTGGTCTTCCGACGGAAGACAAACCGAGCACGCCCATTCGCGCCGACGGGCGCACAACTCGAGGAGATCCTGATGCGATCCCAGACCGCCGCGCTCATCGTCATCGCCGCGCTCGCGCTCACCCACGCCAACGCCCTTCACGCCGAAGCACCCGACGCAAAGGATTGCCTGTCCGTCCGCGACTTCGGTGCCGTCGGCGACGGCCAGACCAAGGACACCGCCGCCATCCAGAAGGCCATCGACGCCGCGCACCAGGCCGGCGGCGGCATCGTCCACTTTCCGAGGGGCCGATACCTCTCCGGCACCGTCTACCTCAAGGACGGCGTCAGGCTCCACATCGGCTGGCGGGCCACGCTGCTCGGCAGCCCGAGCCTGGCGGACTTCCCCGTCAACGAGACGAAGTTCCGCTCGTACACGGACCGATACGTCAACCGCGCGCTGATCTGGGGCGAGGGGCTTCGCGACGTCGGGGTCATCGGCCACGGCGTGATCGACGGCCAAGGCGCCGCCTATGGAGGCAAGCCATGGCTCGAGCGCCCGTACATCGTTCGCCTCGTCTCGTGTCGGAACGTCCTGATCGAGAACGTCACGATGCAGAACTCGCCGATGTGGATGCAGCACTATCTCGACTGCGACTTCGTCACCGTCCGCGGGATCAACGTGCACAACCACTGCAACCGCAACAACGACATGATCGACATCGACTGCTGCCGCGAGGTGATCATCTCCGACTGCTTCGGCGACACCGACGATGACGCCCTCACACTCAAGAGCACGGCCGACCGGCCGACCGAGAACGTCACGATCACCAACTGCCTGCTCAGCTCGCACTGCAACACGATCAAGTGCGGCACCGAATCCCACGGCGGCTTCAAGAACATCACCATCACGAACTGCGCGATCCGCCCGACGCAGGTCTCCGAGAAGATCTACGGCCGCAAGGCCGGCCTCGCCGGTATCGCCCTGGAGATCGTCGACGGCGGCACGCTGGATCGTGTGACGATATCGAACATCACCATGTCCGGCCGATCCGCGCCGATCTTTATGCGGCTCGGCAACCGGGCGCGCCTCTTCAAGAAGGACGCGCCCCCGCCGCCGATCGGCCACTTTCGCAACGTGATCATCTCGAACGTCGTCGCGACGGGCGCGGGCGTCACGGGCTGCTCGATCACCGGGTTGCCCGGCCACCCGATCGAGAACGTCACGCTGAGCAACATCAGCATTGGCTTCCTCGGCGGCGGCACGGCCGAGCACGCCAAGGCCGAGGTCCCCGAGCTGCCGAAGAAGTATCCCGAGTCAACCATGTTCGGCACGCTGCCGGCGTACGGCTTCTTCTGCCGGCACG